>JAHAIU010000326.1 GCA_018372555.1 Clostridium sp. | reverse complement strand
GTTGATATAGAAACTGGAAGCGTTGTAAGTGTTACATATTTGCCTGTAAGCTGTCCATATAATGCTGTCACTTGACTATCTGTAAAAGCTTTAGAGGCTGTTAATCTACTATTTACCATTTGCATATCTATAAGATTTGTCATACTAAAAATAGCAGTACCAGCAATAATAGGAGCAGCTGTTTTTATTATTTTTATAGCTATTTCTCTATTACTTTCTACTCTATATTTATGAGTCTTTTTAGATAATTTTCTGTTTATATATCTTTTTCTGTTTAAAAATACCATCAAAATATATATAAGCCCTGCTAAAGCTCCTATGCCAGTACCCATAGTACCACCAGCTGCTCCTAAAGGTAAGCTTATACCTACTAATAAATAAGCTAAATAAATACTAAAAATAGCATTAAATATTTGCTCTATAACTTGGGATAAAGCTGTTGGAACAGTTGTCCCAAGTCCCTGAAAATACCCTCTAAAAACAGACATAACAGATACTATAAATACAGTTGGAGAAAGGGTAAGTATAGTATAATAACTATCTGGGCTACCTATTATATTACAAAAAAATCTAGCAGATACAAACATAACTATTGAAAATATTAAACCTACTGTTGATGATAATATAAGAGATATTTTAAATGTTTTTTTCACATTTCTATATTCTTCTAAAGCTACCTTTTCTGAAACTATCTTAGATATTGCAGCAGGTAGTCCTGCTGAGCTCATAACAAGAAAAAAGTTATATAAATAAAATCCAGCACTATATATACCATTACCCTCATCACCAAGCATATTAGTTAAAGGTAATCTATATAAAAATCCTAATAATCTAACTAAAAGACTAGCTATTGCAAGTATGGCTGCTTGTTTAATAAATTTTGTTTTGCTCAACAAGATACCCCCTTAGTAGATTTTTAATAAAAATTATTTTAAAAGACTTTCATCTACAATTTCTGCATCTGCCCATATTCTTTCTATATTATAAAATTCTCTATCTTCTTCATTAAACAAATGCACTACTATATCGTTAAAATCCAATAAAATCCAACTTTTTGTTTGTATACCTTCACTATGAGTTTTTTGTACATTACATTGTTTGTGTAGCTCTTCTTCAACAGCATCTGCCATAGCTCTTAACTGACTAGAATTGCTGGCACTAGCTATAACAAAATAATCTGCAATAGGAGATAAGCTAGAAATATCTATAACTTTTATATCTATACCCATTTTATCATCTAATGCCTTGTATGCTACTTTTACAGTTTCAAAAACCTGTTCTTTATTCATCTTATACCTCCTAATTTTTATAATAATTATATGATTCTATACTTAATGGGTGTATTATTCTCCCTTTTTTAGTATTAAACTGTATAGTGCTATGTAATATATATTCCATAGCCTTATCTAAATCTTTATATGCAAGTTCCCTAGCTTTATATACACCTTCAAAATAAGCCCTTGTAGGCTCTATATAATCTGCTATATAAATTATCTTTTCAAGATTAGACATATTTGCCCTACCAGTCGTATGATACTTTATGCTATTTAATATATCTTCATCTTGTATATTATAAATATCTTTTGCTACATAATACCCTAAAAAACTATGAGCTAAATCTGGTTGCCATTTTAAAACATCATCTAACTTAAAATTATACTTTTCACAGCTTTCATATATTTTAGGTAGTGGAAAACATTTGCAACAATCGTGCACAAGTCCTGCTAAAAATGCTTTTTCTTTATTTTCATTGATATACAGTATATCCGCATATGCCAGGTATTCTTCATCATTTGTACATAGTTTTTCAGCAAGCTCTTCCATGATATCGGAAGCGCCAAGATTATCATAGTAATCATGTTCAACAATATCGGTTAGCACCTTTTTTCTTAACTGCCATTCATCATACTGAATCTCATCAGATTGAACGAGTTCTTTACAAATTTCCAAAACAGTATCAATTTCCGGTTGATCATCAATATCTTTCTCAAAGCTCAACCACTCAACAACCTCACACACATCATTCCAGCTATCCTCTAAAAATGATTCCATTTGTTTTATCTTTTTCCTTTCTAAGCATCGCATACGAATATCTATCAGAAGTTCGTTGCTTCGAGTTAATTTATCTTCTATTTCAAAAAATTTTCTATTTCTGTTACCGGCTTTCAGAATTTCTTTCTTTTGGGTTTCCAAATCAGCAATTGCAATTTCTAAAGCAGATTGCATAGAAACAAACAATTTCTCAGTTCCGCCTAAATCCTTCAGAATTCTTAGTTTTAGATTCTTGCTGATGGATGTTTCTAACATTTTGATAAGCTTTTCTGCACGATCTTTATCGCTTAGTTTGGTTGTTAAATATATAAATGAGATTATCCAGTCCGCAGCTGCTTTGTCTAAATTATAAGATAATTCTTCTTTTATTTTAGAATCTGACAATTCAATATATTCCTCTTCCGGTGCATCCTCAGAATTTTCGCCCTCCTGAATAAAGAGTTTTAATTCAAAAATCCTGCTTAACAAATCGTATACCGTTTGATATTCCTCCAACATTACAAGCTGATGGCACCCGGCAAAAATTCTCCGCATCATTGGCAGTATTGAAAATGGATCATTATACCAGACTACCCAATCATCCATATAACTACCATCTTCGTCGAACTCGTGATAATGAGTAATATATTCAAGATAAATATCACCTGTTTCAATCCTCGTACATAAGGTATCTATATCATCAAGTGTCGG
>JAHAIU010000325.1 GCA_018372555.1 Clostridium sp. | reverse complement strand
ACAGCACCATCTCTTTAGATAAATGAATGTACAGAAAAATGTATTTTAAACTGGAAGTACGTATAGTCCAACTAAGTATAATATGTTAATTAAAACTCCCACTCCAATTGCTCCAACTGGTCCTACTGCCATATCTACTATTGGTTTCTTTGAAGTTTTGTTTAATACATAAAGTCCAATTACTGCAAATAATCCAAGTCCTGGTGCCATAGCTTGAGCAGCCATCATACCACCTATTAATAATGCAACTTCTAGCACTTTACTCATTGCAGTTCTTATGTTATCTCCACACTTTCTAACTCCTGGGAACTTGTCCATAAGCTTAGCTAATCCATCTAGGAAGTAAACTTCTAATGCCATAATTGCAGCACCTGCAACGAATGCTAATATTGGGTTTCCAATTAAGAATCCAGCAACGAATACAAATGTCATACCAGCTGGTGCATATACTCCAGTAGAAATTGCAGTTGTAGCTACTAGTGGGATAAAGCCTATTCCTCTTGCTAATGCAGTCATAGCAGCTTCAGTATTTTTACCTTCTGCTAAAAGATTTAAACTTATTGGATCACCAGCTACTAAGCTTAAGCTTGTTGCTGCAGAAATTAATCCACCCATTAATGCTAATATAGGTAAGTTCTTTTTAATTTTCTTAACTCTTTCTGCGAATATTGCAGCTAAATCAACCTTTGGTGCATTTGGATCTGGTTTTTCTTGAACAGCAAATATAATCATGATTATCATACCTGCAAGTAAAGCCATACCTTCAGCATCTAATTTTATATTCATACCATTTACAGAGAATGTTCCATAAATAACAGTAATTTGTCTAACTAATAATGCTACTAATCCAGTTAAAAAACCTTTCTTTGTTCCAAATTGATATGCAACAACTAAAGCTGGGAATACTGCAAAGGCAACTGTAATTGGAGTACCAACTTGCTTTAATGGCTCTAAGAAGTTAACTGGTAACTTTGCAAATAAATCAACTACGAATTGTAATCCATAAACTATACCAATACCATAAGCAGCTCCTACTACTCCTGAAATAACCATTCCTTTTTTACCACTTGGACAGAAAGATCCAATGATATCAGTACCTAATAAGATACTATGAATTAAAATAATTGATGCAGCTATTGAAACTGGAATACCAAAACCAATAACTAATCCAAAGCTAATTGCAAAAGAAGTTGCCGCTAAAGCCTTTTTGTCCATTCTTCCTTCTAAGTACTCTGGAACTATTGCTCTAAAACCATCATTGAATACAGCAACACCCGTATTAGATAAAATTGCTGCAAGTGCACCTAGAAGTGCTATTACTACATATTGCATAAATGATTCCTCCTAAATTTATAAATAATATTTAAATTAATAAAATAACTAACTCTATTAATTGCTTATTTAAATCTCTTTTAACAAATTAACTACAACTATCTACTCTTATGCAATTTAAAATTTATATTAAAGAATATATTTAAGAATAACTGGTATAACTTCTTCAGCATGTTGTGCTGTAAATCCATAAGCCCTTTTTCCTGCTTCAACTTCAGCCTTTATTTCTGCTTCACTTTTAATATTTCCTGGCATTGAAACAGTTGCACAATCTCCCATACCAAGTAAAGCAATTGCCATAGCTAAAGCTCCACCACCACCAGTATTACATGCTCCTAAATAGAAATCTGCTGCTCCAGTTTTAATTGCCATTGCTGCTTCAATATCACTTTTTATTTCAATTGAAGCTTTGTCTCCTGCAATTTTAGCTGTAATGTCAGCCACTCTTTGCTTATCAATTTGTCCACCAATAACTATTCTCTTCATTTTTCTTTCCTCCATTTATAAATTATTTTATATTGAAATCTTTAATTATTAACTTATCTAGTTTATTTTAAAATTACTATATTTTTTCAGTATTTATAAATATAATTTCTATACACGCTACTTTAAATTTTATGATTGACTTAACAATGTGCAAATATGCATTATTATATAATTCACTTCTTCATCTGGTATTTCGCCTAAAACACCCTTTAAATCCTTTACAATACCTGCAGCATCATTGTAACTATCTTCAAGTTTTAAAGATTCAAGAACTACTTGATCTAAGTCATTAACAGTTTCATTTTTATCTATTCTCTCTAAAGCTGAAGATAAATGAGTTATAAACATTGAAGCATTTTCTTCCATAAGTTTAATATTTTTAACTTCATCAAAATATTTAATTACTTCTAATATCTTATTATAATTTTCTTCTGATAATAATGCTGAATCCCTTAATATATTTAATCTTATTGTTAGTTCCATCCCTATCCTCCAATATACACTTTTTTGTACTTTCATTGAATAAATACCCCTAGTATTGAGGCATTATCTTTTTGTTCATAACTAATCTTTGATACTCCTTCACATCTTCAATATCTAAAACTCTAGAGAAAAGTGCTGGTACTATAGAGTTCTTTTTATTAGCTATTATTACTGCTTCAGTATCCTTTATATTCTTTTCTTCTCTGTTTAATGGCATAAATTTAATATCATCTTGTCTATCTTGTAAATCATCTAAGTTCCATATTGCTGCATCTATTTCATTTTCCTTAAGAGCTGTTATAAACTGACTATAATTTAAATTAACATACTCAACTTCTAAATCTTCAAAATAAGTTTTTGTCAACATAAATTGATCTATAGATGATGTATCTATTCCAACTCTTGTCCCTTTTTTAAACCTACCATCGAACTTCTTAGAAACTACCATAATATGCTCATTAACATAACTAAAATCTCCAAA
>JAHAIU010000324.1 GCA_018372555.1 Clostridium sp. | reverse complement strand
GAAAATGAATATCCATGTAAGCTTATAGTTAAGGATAAAAGAAAAGATAGTAAGAAAATAGATAGCACAAATATAAAAATGGTTATAACGATAGATACTAAGAACTTAGGTATAGTAGATGGATATATGAAGGTTTTAGAAAAAAAAATAGATATTGATTTAAAATGTGAAGATAAATTTGTTAATATAATAGATATAACTAAAAATAAGTTAATATCTAATATAGAAGCTATGGGATTTTTAGTAGATGTAAGAGTAAGTAAAAAGGAAGAAGAAGTTTCATTAACTACTTGTAGAGACTTTTTTAATCCTGACTCGGGCATATCTATAGATAGAATGGTTTAATAGGGGGACGCAATGAAGTGGAGTAAAAGAGCAGCAGCCTTAAAATATGAAGAAAATATAGTGGCTCCAATAGTTACTGCAAGTGGGATGGGCCATATTGCAGATAAAATTATTGAAAAAGCAGAAGAAAATGATGTTCCTATAGTGTATAATAAGGAATTAACTGATTTACTTTGCAATGTAGATGTTGGAGAATATATACCAGCAGATCTTTATGAAGCAGTGGCACATATAATTGCATATATAACAGATTTAGACAGCTTAAAATAAGAAAGGTGAGTTAAATTAATGGCTTTATACGCTATTTCAGATCTTCATCTTGCTAATGCAGCAGATAAGCCTATGGATATATTTGGAGAAAAGTGGCTTAAGCATGATGAAAAGATAAAGGAAAATTGGACTAATAAAATTACAGAAAATGATATGGTATTAATTGCAGGAGATATATCTTGGTCAATGAGATCAAGCGATAGTAAGGCAGATTTAGATTGGATCAATTCATTACCTGGCAAAAAAATTATATCAAAAGGTAACCATGACTATTGGTGGGGTGGAATATCAAAGCTTAATAGTATGTATGAAGATATGAAGTTTATACAAAATAACTTTTATACATATGAAGATTATGCTATTTGTGGATCAAGAGGATGGATACTTGAAGGAACAGATAGATTTACTGAAAAAGATAAGAAGATATTTGATAGAGAATTAATAAGATTAAGATTATCTTTAGATAAAGCAAAAGAAGCTGGATATGAAAAGTTTATAGTAATGATTCATTATCCACCATTAAATGATAAGGGAGAGCCATCTGCATTTACTGAATTATTTAAGGAGTATGGAGTAGAAAAAGTTATATATGGACATTTACATGGTCCATCTTTAAATACAGCTTTTTATGGAGACTTTGAAGGAACTGAATATATAATAACTTCTTGTGATTACTTAAACTTTGATCCTATAAAAATACTATAGAATTAAGTAATTAAAAAATTAAAGAATGATTAAGATAGCTAAGAGACTATATCCTGTATACTTTAGAAGTAGAAGTGATAGTTCTCTTAGTTTTCTTTTCTATTTAAAGCTATGATGTAAACTTGTATTGATAAGTTAGTATATAAAAATAGACTTATTATTCGATTTGTATAAATTTCGAAATGAAAATATATCTAAATAATAAATGGTAAAACAACCATAAATTAAATGAAATATTGAATTAGATTTAAATAAATAGCAATACTGAATTGAGTGGAAATAAAGAAAAAATGCTATTGACAAAATAATGAATTTAAAGTAAAATTCACATGTAAATGAATACATAAAATTGTAAGTAGTTTAAATTAGCGTGTTACTATTATGATAGGCATTAGCTGAGAAGAGGACTTGGACTTCTTCTTGGCTTTTTTATTTTCAATTTTTTATGTATAAATTTATTTTGTATCAATATTATTTTAAGGGGGTATCTGGTCAATGAAAAATGTTAAAAGACAGGTAGCAAGAGCTCTAGCAATAACTATTACAGCTAGTATGCTAACATCAATTCCTTTACCAGCACATGCAAGTATGGGAAGTAAAATAAGCTTTGACAATATGAAAATTACTGCCAAAAGTAATACTGGAGGGCATGAAAGTCAGCTTGCAATAGATGGAGATGTGACAACTTACTGGGAATCATCTAATCATTTTAGATGGGTAGAGTTGGAACTAGATGGAACATATGATTTATCAGGAATCAAAATCTATAATAAGGAAAACGGGTATTATAATTATAATATTTATGTAACATCAGATGGAGAAAACTATGAAAAGGTAGCTTATAAATCAGATAATTCAGTTGCTGATTCTGATGGTGATTTCTATAGCTTAAGTGATGTAAGAGCATCTAAGATAAGAATTGATGTTACTTTTACTTCAGATAATAATGATTCAAATATAGCAGAAATTGAAGTTTTCGGTAATAAAGTTTCTAATGATGTAGCAAAAGAAACTCCAATATCTGTAGAGAACTTTGAAGATACTAAATGGGCAGAAGAGTATAACAAATTTGAAAACGATATAGATTATGCAAATAAAAAGACAATACAAGAAATGAATGATATGGTTGGAAGAGTTATTGGAGATGAATATAAGGATAAATTTAGATTTGAAATTATAGAACAAACTTCTTCTGGAAACGATGTTTTTGAAGTAGAAGATGGAACAGCTGGAAAGATAGTAGTAAGAGGTAATGATGGTGTATCTTTAGCTTCAGGATTTAATTATTATCTAAAGAATTATGCTAAAGTTATGTATAATCCAATAATGGGATCAAACTTAAATATGCCAGAAGAATTACCAGTGGTAGGAGAAAAAATAGTAGAAACTGATTTAAAAACCTTTCTTGTGCGCGAAAATGTTGATGCCTCGAGAAGAGCGTTTCTGCTGTATCCGCTAGAATT
>JAHAIU010000323.1 GCA_018372555.1 Clostridium sp. | reverse complement strand
TCTCACTTAAGTTGACGAGGTTGGGGAGTTATCGATACTTCGGCGGGTGCCCCACGGTATTACACACTACCGTTAACGGCTAACAAATCTATAAGGTGACTTATAGGACAATATTAGCTTGGTGTTAAAACCTTCAAGGTACTATTACAGAATGAAAAATGAATAATTAGAAATGTAAAATTAAAGAAGGAACTCTTTAAAGAGTTTCTAAAACTAATATGTTTATTGGCATTATATTAATAAGCATAGTTTACATTCTACATTTTTAATTTTGAGCTGGTGTAATAGGACCTTAATTTAGAATGAAAAATAATAGACAATGGAAGGAAGAAAAATATAATGTGTGGAATAGTTGGATTCGTAGGAAGAAAAGAAGCATCTCCTATATTAGTTGAAGGATTATCTAAATTAGAGTATAGAGGATATGATTCAGCAGGAGTTGCAATATTAGAAGATGGAGAAATAAAAGTAAAGAAATATAAAGGAAGACTTAAAAACCTAGAAGAAAATTTAAATGAAAATCCATTGAAGGGACATATAGGAATTGGTCATACTAGATGGGCAACTCATGGAGAACCATCAGATATTAATTCACATCCTCATAGTAATGGAGATGTAACAATAAGTGTTGTTCACAATGGTATAATAGAAAATTATATAAAGCTTAAAGAATGGTTAAAGACTAAGGGATATACATTTTGCTCAGATACAGATACTGAAGTAATTCCTAACTTAGTAGATTACTATTACAAGGGTGATTTATTTGAAGCTGTAACTAAAGCAACTTCAAAGATGGAAGGAAGTTATGCTATTGGTGTTATCAGTAAAGAAGAACCTGATAAGATAGTTGCAGTTAGAAAAGATAGTCCATTAATAGTTGGAGTAGGAGAAGGTGAATATTTTATAGCTTCAGATATTCCAGCAGTTTTAAATCATACTAGAGAAGTTTATTTATTAGAAGATAAAGAATTTGTAATTTTAACAAAGGACGGCGTAGAAATAAAAACTGAAGATGGAGAAAAAATAGATAAAGAAATTTATCATGTAACTTGGGATGTCGATGCAGCTGAAAAAGGCGGATATGAGGACTTTATGTTAAAAGAAATACATGAGCAGCCAAAAGCTATAAAAGATACTTTAACATCTAGAGTTTTAAAGGATACAAAAGTTCAATTAGATGATATTAATCTTACGAAAGAAGAATTAGAAAACTTAGATAGAGTATTTATAGTAGCTTGTGGGACAGCCTATCATGCTGGATTAGTAGGAAAGACAATTATAGAAAAGTTAGCTAAAATACCAGTTGAAGTAGATATAGCTTCAGAGTTTAGATATAGAGATCCATTAATAACAGAGAAATCACTACTTATAGTAGTAAGTCAATCTGGGGAAACAGCAGATACATTAGCAGTATTAAGAGATGCCAAGAAAACAGGAGCCAAAGTTATTGCTATAACTAATGTTGTAGGAAGTTCAGTTTCAAGAGAAGCACATCATGTGCTTTATACTTGGGCAGGTCCAGAAATTGCAGTTGCATCCACTAAAGCATATGAAACTCAACTTATAGCAATGTATATCTTAGGAATCTATTTTGGAGAACTTAAAGGAACATTAAATAAGGAAGTATCAGAAGAACTTAAAGAAGAATTATTAATATTACCTGATAAGGTAAAAGAGCTTTTAGATAAAAAAGATGAACTTCAAAAATATGCTTCAAAAAACTATATGGATAAAGATTTATTCTTCTTAGGAAGAGGATTAGATTATGCAGTTGCATTAGAAGGTTCATTAAAGCTTAAGGAAATATCATATATTCATTCAGAAGCTTATGCAGGAGGAGAACTTAAACATGGTCCAATTGCATTAATAGAAAAGGGAACACCTGTAATTGCATTACTAACTGAAGATAAATTAAAAGATAAGATGATAAGTAATATTAGAGAAGTAGTTACTAGGGGAGCAAGGGTTTTAGCAATAGCAAATGAAGGGGACAAAGATGCTGAGGAAGTATGTGATGATGTGATTTATATTCCAAGAACTAATTCACTACTAACACCAGTATTATCAGTAGTTCCACTACAATTAATATCTTATTATATGGCAAAACAAAAGGGTTGCGATGTAGATAAGCCACGCAACCTTGCAAAATCAGTTACAGTTGAGTAGTTTTACATTGGGACAAACTTTTTTAATTTAATAAAAATAACCTTGGGAAATTAGTTACAATTGAGTAATTATATGAGGAGAGATATAAATGAGAGAAGAAACAATTAAAAAATTATTAGAGGAATATAAAGAAACAAAAAAAGCTTTAGAACTTGGATTAGATTGGTTAAATGAAAAGGACTATGCTAAGGGAAAATTAGATTTAGTAAATGTTATAATTGCTGATTTAGAAAAGTTATCTAAAGAAGTTTAATAATAAGTAAAATATAAGGCTGCACACTCTCACGACTGGCGAATGAGTGTGTAGCTTTTATTAGTAATGAGCCTAGGTATTTTAATTAATTTTAGAATATCTAGGCCTTTTATTTTTGAATGTAATATAAAAAATAAGATAAATCCTAATATAGAAGGTATGATATAAAAGTTATACTCTTAGGCAATAAGAATTAAATATAAAAGACTAGTTGTAAAATTAAATTGAAGTAAAAAAATCCATAGTGATTTTTCGTGTTAAAATTGAATTTGCTGAAACAATTCACGAAAGGAAATCACTATGGACACTAAAGAGAATATCATAAATACAAAGAAAAATAAACACTTAAGTTTACAAGAAAGATG
>JAHAIU010000322.1 GCA_018372555.1 Clostridium sp. | reverse complement strand
GCAAGGTAAATTTGGAGGTAGCATATGAAGTTTAAAAAATATATTATTGGGGTATTAATTACATTTTTCATGGTATTTATGCTACTAATAAGTCAAGGTGTTATAGGAGTTTCAAAAACGAATATAGAAAAGGAAGCTAGAAAAGCACATAAGATTCCAGAAGATTGGATAACAGTAAAGGACGTTAATAATTATTTAGGAGCCTTACTTTTTTATTCAGAGGATTTAAGTAATTTTAATTTCTCAATATATAGAAACAATGAAGGGTTATCATTTGGATATTTTTTTCGTTTAGGTGGAGGTATACCAGAAATTTTGGATGGAATTTCAAAGATTACTAGTAATGGACATGGAGATATGTTTTTATCATTAAATAATGTACAAGTATCAAGGATAGAAATAAACGAGGGTGAGAATATAAAGGAAATATTAATAGAAGATACTAAACCTTTCGTAGTAATAATTCCAGAGGAGAGTAGCGAAATTAGATTTTATGATATTGATGGGAATTTACTATCTGATAATCTTATTATAGAACGAAAACTGTAATATATTAAGAAGCTAAACTTAAATGTTAATTTTTATTAGTTTTAGTATATGTTAAGGAAAGTAAGAGAGGTATTTTACAAGTATTAAGATACTAGAGAATAAATCATTGAATTGGTTATCATTTTTTTAGATTTCTATAATTTGTCTAATTTTAAATATTACGAATTAAAGTCCAGCAATATCTTTGTTGGACTTTATTAATATCACATATTACATATGTAGGGTATATAAAGATTAGGTTTTATTATCTTTTTTATTCTTAATGATCTTTATGCTGTCTTTCTTACTTTTATAAATTTGTATAGATTTAATAGAACTAAAGCAGCTAAACAAATTAATATTATATAAATATATGGTAATGAATTCATATGGTAGTCAGTATTAATATTTTGAGGTAGTCTTGAATCATTATCTATTTTTATAGTCATGAAAAAGCTAAAAAGTGTTATTACTGATATTGCAATATTAAACAAATATCCATTTTCATTTTTTCTCATATAATTCGTCCCCTTTATATAGATTTATTTATTGTTTTCAAGCTTACCATAATATAATGAGTTTATTTTTTTATTATATAGAGCTTAAGATAATTATACCAGCAACTTCAAAATTTTGTAAGGAAATTATATGAGGTTATTTATTATTTCTATATTGTAGTAAGATATAGTAAGAGTGATATTGAAGGAAGAAACCCATATAAACTAAGTTTCAAGAATAATTGTTAAAACGGTAGTACAAGTTAATATTTGTATTAAAATGTATAGATAAGCTAGGTTACTTATGAAAAAGTTATATAATAAAAATATTACCTAATGAAAATTTTATTTTGATAAGGAGATTATATGAAGAATATTAAAAGAATTGTTAAAGCCATTACTGGATATGGATTAGGTGTAATTGTACTTATTGCTATTATATCTATTTTTGCAATTCTAGGTGGTAGTGTTATGAGATTTTTTTGTTTTAGATATAACTCTGTGGGGAGCGTTATTTTATATTTTACAATAGTTGCAGTTGTAGGTTTTCCTCTAGAAATTATAATTAAAGCCTTACCGAAAGTTTTAAAGTTACTTTTGAAAATTGATAGAAAGATAGAGAAAGCTTTATTTATATTAATGGATACCCTCGGAACAGGAATTACTATGGCAATAGTTGATTATTTTATGGAAAGTGTATCTGCATCAGATTTATCAATTTTAGTAATATCTTTTATAATAGCTATTTTGTCCTTAGATAAAGGTGATAATTAGCAAAAATAATTGTTAACTCTCAAATAATAATAGTTAATTGTAAAAAGGAGCTATTGTTATCAGAAAAAACCTGATAGTAATAGCTCCAATACTTTAATTTAGTAATTTCGTAGAGATTACTAAATTAATTCTAAATTCTTAACTTTTAATTGTGCGATAGCAGCTACAGGTTGTTGTTTAACACTGAAATAGTAGAATCTAATTCTTCAAGGCTTCCTGCTTGAAGATCCATATTTGCAGCTATTTCTTCACATAGTGCAGAGTGCTCTTGTGATAATGTTGAAACCTTTTCAATGATTGCTGAAACATTATCTTTTTCAGATGATGCTACAGTAAGATTTTCTATGCAACTATCAATTTCTGTTATAGACTCACCTATAGAAGATTTAATATTATTAAAGCTTCCTTTAGTATATTGAAGAGTTTTTTGTTGATTATCTATAACATTATTTGCAGCTTGCATTGACTTAGAAGTATCTAATATATCTGATTTAATATCATCTAATATCTTAGTTATACTTTCTACAGATTGCTTTGAGTTTTCAGCTAGTTTTCTAACTTCTCCAGCAACTACTGAAAATCCCTTACCAGCTTCACCAGCTCTAGCAGCTTCAATTGCAGCATTTAAAGATAATAAATTTGTTTGACTTGCAATTTGGCTTATAGAGTCTGTAATAGAATTTACAGATTCTAATTTAGAAACTAGTGAGTTAACAGTATTGCTAACTGTTGTGAAAGCTTCTTGTAAGGACTTTAAGGATTTATCTAAATCAGTAAAAGTATTTAAGCCCTCATCTGCAACTTTATCAGTATCTAAAACTGATATTTGAACATTAGTTACATTGTATGCAAGTTGTTCCATACGAGTATTGAAGTTTTCTAAAATATCTCGAGCAGTACCCAATTCTTCAGCTTGTGATAATGTAGCATTAGTTAATGAGGAAAGTGAACTATTTACTTCTTGAACAGCAGAAGAAATACTTGAGCTGCTTTG
>JAHAIU010000021.1 GCA_018372555.1 Clostridium sp. | reverse complement strand
AGTAAAGACTTTATTACAACTTATATAATTAAATGTTTTGAAAGGAGATACAATGATTAAGTGTGATTTGCATACTCACTCAATTTGCTCTGATGGTAGATATAGCCCTAAAGATATAGTTATAATGGCAAAAGACAGAAATCTAGATTATATAGCATTAACTGATCATGATACATTAACAGGTATTCCTGAAGCTATTTTAGAAGCTGATAAATTAAAAGTTAATTTCATTCCAGGTATTGAATTATCTACAGAACATAATGGAGAATCTATTCATGTACTAGGATTTTTTACTAAAGAAAATTACAATAATGAAGAATTACATAAAGTATTAGATGCTTTTAAAGAAAAAAGAATAGAGAGATCTTATAAAATTATAGATAACTTAAAGAAATTTCATAATCTTGATATAGATATAAATAAAGTATTATCTAACGGAAAAGATACTATTGCAAGACCTCATATTGCTAAGGCCATTATGGATGCAGGATATCCTTATGATCACGAATATATATTTGAAAACTTTATAGGTAATGATTGCAGAGCCTATGTACCTTCTACAAAGGTTACAACTACTGAAGGTATTAAACTTCTAAAAAAATTTAATGCTTTAGTTTTCTTAGCTCATCCAGTACTAGTTAAAAAAACTTCTATAGAAGATTTATTAGACCTTGGATTTGATGGTCTTGAAGCAATTTATTTTAGAAATAAACCTAAAGAGACTAAAAGATTTTTAAAGATAGCTAACGATAGAAACTTATATATTTCTTGTGGATCTGATTGTCACGGAATACCTAACGACGTACGTCATGGTAATGTTGGGGATGTAAATATTCCAGATGATGAAAATTTACTTCATATGTTAAGATGGTTAAAGTTACAAGGTTAATTCCTTGTAACTTTTAGGGGACAGTAGTTAGTTTTATTTTAAACTAGCTACTGTCCCTTTAAAAAGGTACTGTCGCACAAACAGCCTAAATTAATTTTTTATTGTGCAACAGCACCAAGATTTTAAATTAACTTATTACTTTGAAGGTAAATTTAAGTTACTCTCTTTACTATCCTTATTTTTATCATCAACATACCATTTGCAATTAGTTGTAGGATTATTCACTATTCCTAAAGCAACTAATATTGATAATACTAAATTTGTTATTGCTTGATATTCTTCAGCAACTACTTTAACTCCAAAGGCACTTAATATCATTGGTATAAGAGCAAGAATAGAAACCCATAAACCATAATTTTTAAATCTTGACCACTCAAAATTCATACATATATCACCTTCCTCTTGCCTATGATACAGTATATTCACATATTAAAATTATGTGAACTAAATTATGATTTTTCTTAACAAATATAATTCCTAAGGCATTTAAAAAACTCCCAAAGGAGTTTCTAAAAACAATTATTTTAGTAATTCTATAAGAATTACCTCCTTAATTGTTAATTATTAATTGTTAATTAAAAAAGGCTGCATAATGCAGCCTTTTTATACTACTTTGCTTCTAAGAAAGCCTTATATCCTCTCATTGTTTCATAAACATCAAGCTTACTTGATATTTCCCAAGGGGCATGCATATTTTGAAGGGCAACTCCGCAGTCGATTACTTCCATATTGTACTCTGCTAAAATATAAGCAATAGTACCTCCACCACCTTGATCTACCTTACCAAGTTCTGCTGTTTGATAAACAACATCATTTTCTTCCATTATATTTCTAAGCCATGCTATGTATTCAGGATTAGCATCATTACATCCTACCTTTCCTCTTGCTCCAGTATATTTATTAAATACTAAGCCCTTTCCAAAGTAAGCAGAATTTTTCTTTTCCATTACTGATGGATAATTTGGATCAAAAGCTGCTGAAACATCTGCTGATAGCATCTTTGAATTTGATAATGCTCTTTTTAATTTAAGACTTGAATACTCTCCAAGTCTATCCATAACTTCTGAAACAGTATTTTCAAAGAATCTTGAATGCATTCCTGTTGCTCCATTACTTCCAACTTCTTCTTTATCCACTAATAATACTACGCTAGTATAATCTACTTCCTCTGTATCTAATAATGCCATTAATGATGTATATGCACAAACCCTATCATCTTGACCATAAGCCATTATCATACTTCTATCAAGTCCATATTCTCTAGCTCTACCAGCAGGAACAACTTCTATTTCTGCTGATATAAAATCATCTTCATCAAAGTCATATTTTTCATTAAGTATTCTTAAAATATTAGCTTTAACAGCATCCTTTTCTTTATCTTCTAAAGGAATACTTCCTACTAATAAGTTTAAGTCTTCACCTTCAACTACTACATTACCCTTTTTTTGAAGCTGATCTGCTGATAAATGAATTAAAAGATCTGAAACACCAATAACTGGATCATTATCATCCTCACCAATAACAACATCTATTTTAGTTCCATCTTTTTTAACTACAACCCCATGTAGAGCTAATGGCAACGTTACCCATTGATATTTTTTAACGCCTCCATAATAGTGGGTTTCCATCATAGCAAGACCTGTATCTTCATATAATGGATTTTGCTTTAAATCAAGTCTTGGAGAGTCTACATGTGAACCTATTATTCTTAATCCCTTTTCAATAGGCTCTTTTCCAATTAAAAATAATGCTAACGCCTTATTTTTATTGTTACAGTACACCTTGTCTCCAACTTTTAATCTTTCATTATTATTAATTATGTCTTCCAAGTTTCTATATCCAAGAGCTTCAGCCATATTAATACTTGTAAGTACACATTCTCTTTCTGTTTTACAAATAGACATATAATTTATATATCCTCTACAAAACTCAAATAACTCTTCTCTTTTTTCTCCAACATATTTTTCCCATGCTTTATTGTTTTTTTCTTCTATAGTACTCATTACATTCTCCTTAGTATAAAATTTATTACTCTATTATTTTGTCCATTCTACTCTCAATTATATCTACAGGAGTTACATCTGACATTAAAGAATGTCTATAGTTAACTGCAGCAGCCTCAATAATTACTGCTATATTTCTTCCTGGTCTTACTGGTACTCTAAGTTTCTTAACCTTAACCCCTAGTATATCTTGTCTTTCATCATTAAGGCCTAATCTATCATAATCCCCATCATCTTTCCAATGCTCAAAATGCATAAGAAGCTTTATGCCCTTTTCTGGCAATACAGAACTTAAACCATAAAGTGATGCTACATCAATAATTCCTATTCCTCTTACTTCAAGCATTCCAATTGTAATTCTTGGAGATGAACCTATAAGCTCACCATCAACCTCTTTTATATCAACTGCATCGTCAGTTACTAATCTATGTCCTCTTTTAATAAGTTCAAGAGCTGTCTCACTCTTGCCTATTCCACTTTCCCCAGTAATTAAAATCCCTATTCCATATACATCTACTAGAACTCCATGAATTCTAGTTTCAGGTGCTAATTTATCTGCAAGGTAAATTGTTAATTTACTCATAAATTTAGTAGTTACCAGACTAGTTCTTATAAGCCATATTTTATTTTTTTCTGCTGCCTTTAATAATTCCTCTTGAGGTTCTAAGTCCCTAGTAATCATTAAACATTTTAAATTAAAACTACAATACTTATTTATTCTCTTTTTTCTAAGCTCAATTCCCATAGTCTCAAGAAAGCTCCACTCTGCTTTACCAATTACTTGTATCCTTTCTGGTGCAAAATAATTGTAAAATCCTGCAAGTTGCAACCCTGGTCTATTAATATCATTTACAAAAATCTCAGCATTTTTGTCCCCTTCTACTAGGACTTCCATATCAAAATCCTTAATTAATTTTTCAACTTTAACTGACAAATCTATCACCCTTTAATTTTTTTTCTTTAACTCCACAGTTTCTAATTGAGCCCTAAAATTACTTTTAACACTATCAATATATCTTCTTCTTAATATTTGTTGCTCTTCTTTTTCGCTTTCATTTAATCCTTCTTCTTTACTTTTTTTATAAAGCTCATTAATTCTTTTTATTACATTATCCATTTTCATATTTTCGTAGTCCATCTTTAGTACTCCCTTTCTTAAAATAATTCTTTCTTATATTTTACCTTCATTTTTTCTCAATATCAACTTTTAAAATTGCTCAAATGTAATTATTTACACTTTTTAACTAAAATTTAATATTCTTTCTATAAGTAGCTTTTAATCTATGCTTTTAATTTTAATATTTTACTTAATAATTATTCTTTACTTATAATTTTATAAGTCTATATCTGTATATTATTAATTAAAACTTGTAATGTAAAAAAATTGTAGAAATCCGTCTAAAGAATTCGTTTTACATTTTTATACTTTTTGGTATAATATTGTTATAAACTATTGGATTTTGTAAATAGATGGGGGTGCTACAATGAGCAAAAATAAATTTAGAAAAAAAATCAGAATTAAAAGAGCGTTATTAAACTTCTTATTAAACTATCTTCCTCTTAACAGCAAATTAATATTATATATTTCTCAAGATTTAGATACAATAATTTCTCAATATCAAAAATGTATTTATAGAAAACATCTTAGAAAAAATCTACGTAGTAACCAACTTAAAAAGGTTGCTTAATTAATCTCAATCAATGTTTTCATTTATAATAGACTTTGCTAAAAAACTTTAGAATTTGGTGATAATATTAATTAAAGTATTAAAGAACTTAATTAATATTATCACCAAATTAATAAAACAAAAAAATACCTCAAAATAGAGGTATTAATTACATATTATTCCCAACATGCCGGTCACTTAAATATTCATACCTGCTACTCGCAGGTGGGTTAAGCGCACTAACTCTTTGCTTTCTCCTGCCACATAAGTGAATTACTGGAGCCTAGCATACTTTTAGATATTGCAAATCCCGTATATTCAATGTAGGTTGAATATTTTAAGCTAAGCGCACATCTCAGGATTTAATTATGATTTAATTATATCATATTTTTTTTCTTATGCAATAAAATAATTTTTCTTCATATGGAAGAGTTTAAATAATAAACTCTTTTGCAACATCTTCAATAGTAATATCTTGATCTTCATCAGTAAATAAAGCCATAAATTGCATAGTTTCAAAACTATTAGAGTTCATCTGGAAAGCCATAACTTCTCCTGCCAAATCTACTTCCTCAACTATTTCTTCAATAATATCAACTACTTCATCATTAGCATACTCATAAAGATAAGGAATAAAGAACTCCTTATACCATTCATTGCTTTCTTCTTCATAATCACTTTCATCATTAGAATAGCTTCTTGCAGCTGATAGAACATCTTCATCAAAATCAAAAAAGAATCTTACTAATATTATTCCATCTTCATTTTTTAATTCTTCTATTTCTGTAAGTTGATTTTCTTCTAATATACTTATAATTTGGTTTATTTTCATATTTTCCTCCTAAAATACAATTAATCCCAAAATAAAATTAATATAGTAACTTTTTATATTCTTTTTTAACAGCTAAGAATTCCTTATCATCTTCTACTAAGTTTAATTCTTCTTTTCCATCAATATTATCAACTCTAAAAACATATACATCGTCTTCTTTACCCTCTAATGGTGCTAATAAAAGATACTCTACTTCTTTTAAATAAATTCTTGCTACTGCCTCGAAGTCAACTTTTTCACCATCTTCATTATAAAAGCTCATAACTACCTTTTCTTCTTCATTTATATTTAAATCTTTTTTATCCATACTATTCACTCCTATTTTAATTATCCATTATATTTTATATGTATACAATAAAAATTACTAGCTTTTTAATTATAAAACTTATAGGTCACATTTTGTAACTTTATATACATTTAATTCATAATATAAATTAATATTTTTTTAGAGGTAATTTTTATGTTTGAAGCTTTAATATTAGTTTTATCTGTATCTATAGATTCCTTCTTAGCAAGTATTTCTTATGGCACAAGTAAAATTAAAATACCTTTAAGATCTGCATTAATAATAGATATAATTTCCTCTTCTATGCTTGGAATCTCTTTAATAATTGGTGGTATTCTTCAAAATTATATTTCATTAAACATAGCAAAAGCAATAAGCTTTGTAGTTTTATTTTTTTTAGGTTTTTATCGCTTATTTGAAAGTTTATTTAAATCTTATATAAATAAAAAGTCAAAAGAGGTTTCTCCATTTAAATTTAAGTTATTTGATTTTAACTTTGTACTTCAAGTCTATGCAAATGAAATAAAAGCTGACTTTGATAAATCTAAAAATTTATCTTCTAAAGAATCTATCTATTTAGCTTTTGCCTTATCCTTAGATAGCTTAGCTGTTGGCTTTGGTAGTAGCCTTGTAACAATTAATTATATTGAGGTTTTTATTTTCTCATTAATCATTGGCTTAATTGTAATTTTATTTGGATCATATTTAGGTAAAAAGTTTGTAGATATAACGAGCTTAAATCTTTCCTGGCTATCTGGATTAATGCTAATTATTTTAGCCTTTTTAAGGGCATTTTAAATAATTATATACACATCTCATATAAGTGTGCTGTCACACAATGAAAAATTAAGAATGAATAATGAGAAATTACACCAATAATTATTCATTTTTAATTTTTAATCGGGGCTGTTTGTGCAACAGCCCCTTTATTTCTATTTATTAACTATGCTCTTATTCTTTTTATTTACTAGGAGTGATCCTCCAGCCCCTACAGCTATTACGGCCATTAAAAGTAGTAACATTGGATTATTTCCACCTGTCTCAGGTAGATTTCCTTTATTATTACCAGATTCATTTACATTTGGAGGATTTGGCTTATCAGTACCAGGTTTTTCTTCACCTGGTTTTTCTCCTGGCTTAGGATTTTCTCCTGGTTTTTCCTCTTCTTTAACTGCATTTACAGTAACTTTAACCTCTAAAGTAGTTGTTTCTCCTTGGCTATCTTTTACTTCATAAATAACTTTATAATCTCCAGCCTTATTTAAATCAACACTATTTTCTATAACCTTAATCCAGCTAGTAATATCACCATCTTCATTATCTATGGCTTTAATATCTTTTAATGGATCAAATTTATCTCCTACATTTAAAGTTACATCACCAGCACTTATAGTTGGTGCTGTATTTTTCCCTACTTTAATTCTTCCTTCAATAGAATAATTAACATTACCTATTTTTCTAATATAAGATTCTAAAGCTTCTTCAAGTGACTTATATTCATTTATTGTTGGAGTATCTGAGAAGTGTGGATATTCATCTCCACCTACTGACATAAAGTCATTAGTTGCAACTACATATAACTTATCCATCTCTATAGGCTTCCCATTTACAGTTATTCCAACTATTCTATTTCCAGCTTCTCTAGTTTCATCAAAGACAAATTTCACCCCTGAAACATGAGGGAAATGTCCCGCAGGTGCTGGATAAGCTTTTATTCCATGCTCTAACACTTCTTTAATTTGTGCACCTGTTAATGCCTTTGTTACTATATAGTTGCCAAATGGAAGAACCTTAACTATTTCTCCTTTAGTTATTTCTCCTTCATCGATACTATCACGGATTCCTCCACCATTAGTTATAGCTATTTCTGCTCCTGTTTCATCTAACATAGCATCTGTAATTAAGTTTCCTAAATTAGTTTCTTGAGTTCTTGAATATTCTCTAGCTCCTTCTAAATGGACCTTAGAGTTTCCAATAACCTTAGATAAAAATTCACTTTGTTCAGCATCTATATCTTTTATCTTATCTAAAACTGTCTTACTACCTTCAATATCGGTTGTTTCAGCTTTAGATATTAAACTTGCCTTTTTAGTAACTATTTTCTTTGACTCTCCATCTACAGTTATTACAACTTTTCCTAAGTTATTTTGATATTCTCCAGTACTAGCTATTAAAGTACCATTTTCAGTAATAATCCCTTCCTGTAATGTGCTATGACTATGACCATCAACTATTACGTCTATTCCATCAACCTCATCAGCAATCATTGTAGATACTACTTCACTAGATTCATCTATACCTACGTGTGCTAAGGCAACTATTACATCTACGCCTTTAGTCTTTAGCTCTTCTACTTGCTTTCTTGCAGCTTCTACAGGATCTGCAAAATCAATTCCTATAACATTGTTAGGATTAGTTTTATATGCAGTTTCTGGAGTCGTCAACCCAAATATACCAACTTTAATCCCTGCTACATCTTTAATTATATTGGAATCAATTAAATTATCATTCCCCCTCATTACATTTGATGAAATAATTGGGAATCCATTTTCTCCTTCAGCAGATAACTTACTTAATTCTAACAGTCTTTCATATCCATAGTTAAAATCATGGTTTCCAGGAACCATAGCATCATATCCAGCTAATTTCATTAATGAAACTATATCTTCACCCTTCTTTAATGTTGCAAAAGGTAATCCATGAAGGGTATCACCTGCATCCAGTAAAAGTGAATTTATAGTATTATTTTTAATTGCTGATATTACATCTATTCCAATTATACTACTATCTTTCTTAACTCTTCCATGACTATCATTTGTATGGAATAATGTAATATCTATATCTTTAGCTTTTACTTTTTCTATTTCACCAGAATCTCTAACTCTTAATCTATGCCCTTCTGGATCTTCAGATGCAAGACCTATTGCCGATATATTATCTAAAACATTAATTCTAGATTTCCATTCATCATCAACGCCAGGATTTTTACTACTTCTAACATACCCTTCTACATATACTCTTGATTCTCCGGAACCATCATCAACAAATATATTTTGTCCTTCAATTCTTGTAACCTTTCCCTCTACCTTAACTAAAAGACCTTCTTTTTCTTCTAGCATACTATTCTTAGTAGTTAATTTAGTAGGCTCTACTAAATTTATACTATCATCTATTATCTCAACATCAGAATTTTCATTATTTAGTGCTATTTGAGCATCATTAAGATATGACGATACCTTTCCTTTAATTCTAACCTTTTGTCCAAGCTTAATATCTAAATTAGAAACACCAAAAACTGTTAATCCAGCTGTTTCATCTTGAACATAAATTACATCAAAGAATGAATTTCCTGGTGCTGCTGCATTTGAAGCTGCTGTAACATAACCTTCTACAACAACTGTTTCTCCAAATCTATCAGGTGTATTATCTTTATTTTCATCTACTCTAACATCAACTATTTTGCTTACAGGTATCTCTTTTAAAGGTGCTAATTCCCTTAAAGCTTTCTCTGTAATTTGATAATTAGAATAATCTAATCCATCCATTTCGAAGTTTGAAAAGAATGTTGCCCCAGAAACGAATACTTTAGCTCCACTACTTAGGGTTTCAACAGCTAAAGCTGTAACTTCACCCTTATTAGCTGGAGTATTGTCTCCTTGTTTGTCAGCATCATTTCCATAAGTTGTTTCATGTCCCTTAACTAATACATCTACATTGGACATATCACTTGGCATTACTAATGTTGAACCACTATAAAAACTATACTTTTTACTTGTATCAATTCCATTTAACCATGGACTATCAGTATTATAATCATCAAAGTATAATCTATATTCTTGCCCTCCATTATTATCCATATCAGTTGCTTGGTCATCATTGAATCTAATTTTTGTACCTATTGATTCAAGTACTGAATTACCTTGAGCTGCATTTCCGTACTCACCTTTTGCATCTCCATAATCAGCCTTAGAAGTAATTATTATATTACCTCCTCTATTAGCAAATCTAGCTATAGCCTCTAATTCATTTTCACTATATTTTTGAGGTGATAAATCATAATCCTTCTTTTCTACACTTTGAGGATCTGAAAGTATTAATAAAGATGCTCCTTCTAATACCTTATCTGTTATTTCATCATTATTAATAATTGCCTTTATCTTATTTTGTCCCATTAATGCTGTTAAAGTACTTATTTTATCTTTATAGTCACCACTAACATATTGATTTTGATGTGCTCCATCAATTACAACTTTAGATATTTCATTTTCAGCTAATACTTCTATATCAATTGAAGATTTAAACTCTTTTAAAACTCCATTTATTGTTGCAGAAACCTTCACTACAAATGAATAATTCCCAGCCTTATCAAAACTATAAGGTAGCTTTGCAGTAACAGTTCCCCCTGCTACTATACTATCTATAACCTCTGATTTCATTGGCTCTTCTTCATTATTTTTGAAATATTCAACATTAATATTATTTATTGCACTACCTTCATTATTGTATATATTAGTTTCTATATTAAAAGTTTCACCTGCTACAATAACATCTCTATCTTTATCAACTGTAGATATTCCAAAGTTTTCTCTTTCTCCAACCCATACTGGTGCTGTTACAGCTATATCCTTATCAGCCTGGTCTACTCTTACATAATAATAAGAACTAGTTGACTTATCTAAAGTAAACTTCCATTCCTTACTATTAGAATTGACATTTTCTATAGAGTTTACTACTTTTCCACCATCCCCAATAATAGATATTTTCTTAATATTATCTCCATTATCAAGATCTTGAATATTAATATTAAAATCTAAATCATCAGTTTTAGCTAAGATTGACCCCATTGTATTACCATTTACTTCATAAGAAATTCTAAGATTTTCATCTTCTGTTGCATAAGCTCTTCTATTTCTTATAGCATCATAAATACCGTCCCTAGTAAGTTCTGAAGCTTCAATAACAGTTCTACCTGTATTAGCATTTCCCCATTTTCCTTTATGATTATCTTGATTATTACTTGGTGCTAAATGCCATCCTTTATCTAATGCTCTTGTATAGTATTCATAAGATTGGAAATATCCTGAACTTCCAATTTCCCCTTCTCCATTTCCAACTTCTATTAAATTAATAACATTATCTATAGATTCATCATAATATGCAAAATCACCAAAATCACCAAAGGTCTTTCCTGGATGATTAAATTGTGCTAGTGATTGCTGTTGAGTCTTTAATACATTATAATATGCTTGTAAATTCATCTTACTATTACTTCTAGTTTCAAATCCTTCAGTATTATAGGTATTAATATGCCCATATCCTCCAGTTGAACCAGACCAAGTCATTTCATATCCATAAATAGCTACGAATTCTCCATTTACATTATATTTGTTAGCTGCATCTTTTCCAGTGTTCCACTTTGTACTTGCTGATCCATCTGTGATATTAGCTTTTGTATCATTATCAAACCAATTTGAATGATCTGTAATTGCTAAAAAGTCAACACCTGCAACATTATCTGCATATTGATACGCTTCATCAACTGTTCCTGTTCCATCTGATAAATTAGTATGAGAATGTAATTGTCCAAAATATAGATTTTTTTCTACTTCTCCAATTGTAAAGCTCCACTCTTTTTCTGATAAGTTTCCAAGTTTATCTTTTGCTTCAATCTTAACAGTATGCTTCCCCTCTTCTAAGTCCTTATCTACTTTATGCTTGACCATATTATCATTAGCAACTGCACTTACAGCCTTAGAGTCTAAATACATTTTAACTGAGGATAAGTCAACTCCTGATTCGTCAGTAACATCTGCTTTAATTTCAGGCTTTCTTTCACTTCCTATGTTTGAACTTTCTGCAGGATATACATTAGTTATTTCAGGTCCTATTTTATCTTTAGCTTTCTTAACACTTACTTTAGTTTCTGAATATATATTATCTTTTACAGTTGAGGTTACTTTTATTGTAGTTTCCCCTTCTTTAATTCCAAAAATATTACCTTCATTATCAACTGTTGCAATTTCTGAATTTAAACTTTCAAATTTAACTCCCTTTTCAGTAGTATTTTCAGGCTCGTACGCAATATATACGCCCTTATTTTCTCCTACCTCAATACTAATACTTGCATCAGTTTTTAAAGAAACTAACTCTACTATATCCACTGAATATTCAGAATTCCTGGGTGTTGGCTCCTTTGCATAAAAGTCATCTTCATTATTATCTGTGTCCCAGCCATTAGTAACACCATTTTCTACTCCATCGTTATCCTTACGCTGAACACTTTTACTATTACTCATGCCCTTAGCAGTTTTATCACCTTCAAATTCGTTAGCTACTCCAATTCCAACTAAATCTACTACAGTTTCATTGTTATCTATAATTCTTACCTTACAGTCTGTACCACTCATTGCAATATTGCCAGTTACATCAGCTGTAGGTAAATCTCCACTTCCGCCAGTTCCTTTTGCTTGTTGAATTAAGAAATATCCTTTTGCCTTTATTACTCCACTTAATTCAGTATTATTTTGCTCACTAAAGCTACCTGTTTTAGATGCATATTGAATTTTCCATCCAGTTAAATCAATATCTATACTTGTTGGATTATATAATTCTATAAAGTCATTTTTATAAGTTGCACCACCATTTCCACCACCGCCATAAACTTCACTTATTACAACATAAGTAGCAGTTTCAGCATTTACTGGTTTGGCAGGAATAGTAACTAATCCTAGCATCATAGTAAATGCTAAGAATAAGCTTAACAATTTACTTTTTAAAAGTTTTTTCATTTTAATCCCCCTTGAATTAGTAATATTAATATTATTTTTTATTAATTTTTAATTTATACTTTCATAGGCATGCCTCGCTTCCTTATTCTTTAATGATATTTTAGCAATAAAATCACTATTTATAGGTTATATTTAAGTTAATAATTCCTTTATATGTTAAATAAAGGTTACATTATTGTTAAATATGTTAGTAAGAAAATATATTTTATTGATGGTACTATCTTAATTTTAGCATTTAAGAATTGAAAATTATGTAAAAAAACAAGACACTTCATATATTTATTTCTTTTAAAATAACTTGTTATTATATTTTTATATTCATACAAGTGTAGTTATATTATCTTAATTTGTCTTTTTCTTCTAAAAAATATTGACAACTCCTATATGCGTTGCTAAAATAAAATAGTTAGTATAGTTTAACTCCAAGTTTACTATTACTAAACTTTTTTTATATTTTTTTAGGAGGACTTATGAGTGAGTCATTTTTACTAGTTAAGTATCTATCTATTGGATAACTTAGAAATTTTATATTAAATGGAGGGATTATTATGAAAATTGAACAACTAGGAAGACATATTTTAGTTGAGTATTACAATTGTGATAAGGAAATTTTAAAAGATCATGCTATTATCGAAGAACATATGAAAGAAGCTGCTATTGTATCTAATGCTACTATAGTGACAAGCTGTTTTCATAAATTTAATCCCTGGGGAGTTAGCGGTGCTGTTATAATCCAGGAATCTCATCTTACTATCCATACATGGCCTGAATACGGTTATGCTTCTGTAGACTTATTTACTTGTGGTGATACTGTAAATCCATGGCTTGCTTTTAAGTACTTAGAGGATGCATTAAAAGCAGAGAGAAGTGAATCTACTGAAGTAGCTAGAGGTTTAGTTGATAAAGTTAAAACTTTTTCAAATGGCGATTATGACAATATTCAGATTAAATACAAAATGGAGGTATAAGAATGGATATGGAATTATGGTATACTGAAAACCAAACTGAAAATGTAAATTTTTCTATGAAAGTAAAAAAACACTTATATTCTGAAAAGAGTCCTTTTCAAAAAATTGATATAATAGATACTTATGAATTCGGAAGAGTTCTTGTTATAGATAATTGGACTATGATTACTGAAAAAGATGAATTTATTTATCATGAAATGATAACTCATGTTTCTATGGCTACTAATAAAGATATTAAAAACGTCTTAGTAATTGGTGCTGGTGATGGTGGAACTGTTAGAGAATTAAGTCGCTATAATACAATAGAAAAAATTGATATGGTAGAAATAGATGAAGCTGTAGTTAAAGCTTCAATGGAATTCTTACCTTTCACAGCAAGTAAATTAAAAGATGAAAGAGTTAATTTATATTTTGAAGATGGTATAAAATTTGTTAAAGGAAAAGAAAACCTATATGATTTAATTATAGTTGATTCTACTGACCCTATAGGTCCTGGAGAAGGTTTATTCACTATGGACTTCTATAATGATTGTTTCAATGCATTAACTAGTAAAGGTATATTGATTAACCAATGTGAAAGTCCTTATTATCCAAACAATGCAAAAGAAATGAAAAGATCATTTAGTAAGCTTAAATCTTTATTTAATATTTGTGAAGCATATCAATATCATATGCCTACTTATGCATCTGGACATTGGATGTTCTGCTTTGCATCTAAAGAATTACACCCAATAAAAGATTTAAATGAAGATTATTGGAATTCCCTTGGATTAAAAACTAAGTATTATAATACAAA
Organism: Clostridium sp.; assembly: GCA_018372555.1. Taxonomy (GTDB): domain Bacteria; phylum Bacillota; class Clostridia; order Clostridiales; family Clostridiaceae; genus Clostridium. The sequence goes on along the minus strand of JAHAIU010000021.1, from coordinate 13,861 downwards.
TCTTCATAAAGGCTCCTTTATGTTACCTAACTATGTTAAAGAAATATTAGAATAATTCTAATTAAAAATAATCTAAAAAAACGCTGATTTTATCAGCGTTTTTTATTTAATATTAATTGTTGCTCTTTTTCTTTGATTTTTTATTTTTTAAGAATAAGAAAGCTCCAACTCCAACTACTATTATTGATATAATTAAGATATAAGTTGGATTATTTCCACCAGTTTCAGGTAAGTTTGTTCCTTCTTCATTAGTATTACCACCTGGTAAAACTTCTGACGGTTTTTCTTCTGAACCTCCTGGTTCTTCTCCTGTACCTCCATCTTCACCCTTTGGAAGTACTGTTATTTCAGAGCTAGCTGTAAATCCTCCATCCTTTGTTGTAACAGTTATTGTAGCCTTTCCTTCTGATATCGCAGTTACTTTTCCATTTTCATCAACTGTAGCTATTTTTTCATCACTACTTGTCCAAGAAACTTCTTTATTTGTTGCATTTTCAGGTAAAATGCTAGCAATTAATTTTAATTCTTCATCTACCTTTAGCTCTCCTGAAGTTTTATCTAATGAGACTCCAGTAACCTTAATATCTTCTGGTTCTCCTCCTGTACCTCCATCTTCACCCTTTGGAAGTACTGTTATTTCAGAGCTAGCTGTAAATCCTCCATCCTTAGTTGTAACAATTATTGTAGCCTTTCCTTCTGATATTGCAGTTACTTTTCCATTTTCATCAACAGTAGCTATTTTTTCATCACTACTTGTCCAAGAAACTTCTTTATTAGTTGCATCTTCAGGTAAAATACTAGCAATTAATTGGAGCTCTTCATTTACTTTTAACTCTCCAGAAGTTTTATTTAATGAAACTCCAGTAACATTTATTTCTTCCTGACTACCATCTGTTTTATAGTTAATCTTCATTACTACATCCCTAGTTGCCTGAGAGGCTCTACCATCATCAGTGTACCAAGGTAAATTAATTGTCTCCTCTGTTGGTTCTATATGAATATTAAACTCGTTTAATCCTGGATTTAATTTAATACCTTCAACATATACATTTCCAAAGCTATCCATAGCATTAGGATATAAAGTATTAATATCTTCGCCATTTATAGTAAATTCAACTCCGTATGGAACTTTTGCCTTTAATGTAAATTCTTCATCTGTTGTTTCATATTCAATATTTTCTCCATAAGATATTCTAGGCATCGTAATTATCATTGGCATATCTACCCATCCTAATACATAATCATCAATAACCATTGAGTTACCCCCCTGATTTTGAACAGTTAATTTCATATTAGTGTCTGTAGAACTATATGCCCAGTTCCCATAATCTTCTGTGTCATTTGCTACACGACTATGACTAGTATATGATTCAGTATCCCATGAACCTCTAGTGTATTTATATTGAATACTCTTTCCTGCCATCATTTTAAATTTATATTCTACAACATCTCTTGATGTAGCTCCACTTGGTACATTTAACTTTCCACCTGATGCATTCCATCCATTAAAATCACCAGCTATATAGATGTCATCAGTAACAGGTGTATAATTTGGAATATGAAGTCTTAATGTTACATCAACCATAACCAAAGTCGGTGTTACATCCTTCTCTTCTGAATATGCTCTATTATAAAATTTATTATATGCTGCTACCTTATAAGAATACTTTTTGCCATTACTAACAGCAAAATCAGTGTATTCTCTAGCTGATTTATCTAAAACAGCTACTTTAATATATTCACCATCTGCTTCTTTACGATAAACTTCATATCCTTCAACATTTTCTTCATTTGATGCCCATTCGAGCTTTGCTCTATTAGATTCAACTAATATCTCATTAAGAATAGGTGCTTCTACTACCAAGTTATCATCTTCATTTCTAATTGACTTAAATTCTGATACCTCTGATTCTACATAAGTATCTCCTGAATTTGTTGTAGCCTTGGCATAGTATTTATAAATTCCTTCTTCCGTAGGCTCAAAAGTAGCAAAGTAAATCTTAGTGCCATCTTCCTTTGAATCTTCTTTATATCTTAATTTAGTGCTCTCTGCATTTTCTAATAAAGATCCATCTTTATAATACATAAGCCTAGCTTCAAAATTTGAAATATCCTTTCCAGCATATTCCTCATTATCAGTTATTCCTGGTATAGAAACTTTAACAGTTATTTCATCAGTTTTATTACCAACTCCAAGAATAACATCTTTAATAGAACTTGGTTTTGAAATTGATTTAATATTATATGAAGGAAGTGCTGTAACTGAATTACTAAATTCACTTTCCCCACCATTTTTTAAAGCTGTAACATAATAATAGTATCTAACACCATTTTCTACATCTATATCTTCATAACTATTTTTATCAGAGCTTCCAATTAACTCTGAGCTTTGTCCTTCTAAATTTGTTCTATATATATTATATTTATTAGCTCCAGCTACTGGCTCCCAGCTTAATGTTACCTTTCCCTCTTCTGCAACTGCCTTTAAGCCTTCAACCTTATCTACCTTATTTATTTTATTAGTTGAAACCATCATCAATCCTGTTTCCGCTGGTATAGTGATTTTAATTTTACCACCTTCAACCTTAGCAGTAATATTTCCATATAATTCATCTTTTAATTCTAATCCATCAGGTAAAAATCCTGCTACATTTGCTTCTATTGTCTTATCAGAAGGCTCCTTATTAATAACTAATAAGCCACCTTTATCTTCACTCTTTCTTGCATATGCTATAACATTTCCTTCTACATATGCACTATAAATATCTCCAATTGCAAAGATATCTAAATTTTCATTTCTTACATTTGCAGCAGTTTTATATACATCAAATAAGCTTTCATATCTTCCAACTCCGCTATACTCTCCATTAACTTCAGATATTCTTTCCCATGGGAATGTTCTTCTTGAATCTGGGTCCTTTGTACCAGTAACTCCTACTTCATCTCCATAATAAATAGTTGGAGCTCCTGAATAACCTAATTGGAATATTGCAGTTAATTCTTGTAGTTTTAAAGCTCTATCACTAGCTTCTGGAGCTATTTTCGTATTTTCTTCTTCCCAAGTTGGATTATCAATTTTAGTTATATTACGAACAGTATCATGAGAATCTACAAGGTTTAACATTGCTTGCCATGCTTCTTCAGGATAGTTTTCTCTAATTGTTTCAAGAGCATTATTAAATGTTATTGCATCTCCATTAATAATATAATTTTGAAGTGCAGCCCTAAATTGATAATTCATAACTGAATCAAATTGATCTCCTAATAAATAGTGAGTTGCAACACCCCATTCTTCTCCTAATATTACAGGGTCATCGATAATATTACCATTTACATCTGTTCTTCCTGCTGTTGATTTAACGGATTCCCTAAATTTTTGCCATGTTCCTGTAGATACATCTGGAGCAACATCTAATCTCCATCCACTTGCTCCCATCCACATCCATCTTTGTGATGCTGCAGTTTTCATCATTTCTTCTGCTTTTCCATCACTTAATCCTGATAAATCGTAACCTATAACATTTTCCCTATAATCAATGTTATTCCATTCATGATAACCATCTAAGGCTAAATCATCTCCTGCTTGTGGTTCCTTTGATTCCATTACTGGTAATGAATCATATCCCCACCAACCTTCATATTGATAATGCTGATATTTTTCTTCTAAGCTAATTCCATCCTTATCTTTAACTACCCACTTATTTTCAACCTTAAACCATGTTGTATAATTAAAATCTTCTGGATAAGAGTACTTCTTACCTGTTAAAGGATTAATTTGACTTTCATATTCCTTAACAACTTCTTTTTCAGCATCTTTTTGTGTCTTTCCATCATTAACCTTGTCCCAAACTCTCTTCCAGTATTCATAAGCCCCAATTTCAGGATACTTTTCATATCTATCAAAGTAAATTGAATCATCGCCAACATGATTAAATACACCATCAGCAATAAGGTTAATTCCTACTTCATCAGCTGCATTTGCAAATGCTTGATAAACTCTGTCTGAAGCCGCCCTAGTTTTTTCATAATTTAATCCTGAAGTTGGATCTCCATCCTTATTATAAATAGGTTCTCCAAACATAGGATCTAAATGCTTATAATCTGTGGCATCATACTTATGATTTGATGAAGCCCAAGCTACTGGATTTAAGTAAATAGCTGTAATTCCAATAGATTTTAAATAATCAAGCTTTTCTTCTATTCCTTGAATATCTCCTCCATAATATTCATTTGACCATACATCATCTGTTTTAGCATTCGGATAATATGGTTTATTTTCAGGAGTTGATTGTCTAGGATTTTCAGGGTAGTCACTCCAACTTCCCCAAACCTTATCTTTAGCTGGATCATTTTCTACTCCTCCATCATAGTATTGAAGATCAAAAGGAACTATAGTTCCATCCTTCATAGTATATCCACGATAACCATCTATAAGTTTTGCTCTATTATTTTCTTTATTTCCATCAAAAAATCTATCTGGGAATATTTGATATACTGTAGCATTTTTCATCCAATCTGGAGTTTTATAATCTTTATCATAAACTGTTAAATTAAATGGAAGTGCACCTTCATCAACTGCTGAGCCTGCACCTCCACTCATGCTATCATCACCATATTCAATTTTAGTTACACCATCTACAAGAATGAATTTATATCCCCATATACCAATGCCAATAAAATCTACTTTAGGTATTGTAGCTTCATAGTAATCTGTTTCCCCTATGGTAGTTGCTTTTCTCATATCATAGTTTTTTGCTACTCCATTACCATCAGTAAGCTCAACCTTAGCCATTTGGACATCATTTTTTGCAACACCAATTCTAAGTGTTAGATCTTCTGATTCTTCTTTAATAGCACCAAAAGGTTTTTTATAAGTTATACTTCTTGAATCAAATATTATCTTTGACTTATCTATAATTCCATCATAATTTCCTTCTTTAGGTGTGTAGTTATGTGTTAAATTCTTATTTCCTTTGTAATCTATAGTAAATATTACATCAGCTTTATCTAAAGTATTAATTATTAAATTATTATCTCCTACACCATAACTTTCATCCCAATTGGGACCAAAGGCTACCTTAGCCTCAAATTTTCCTACGGGTAATTCTCTTTGAAGCTTATAAACGCTTCCATCGAAATAATAATCTACAAACATTTGCTTTGCAGTTTCTGGTGACCAATCATTTTCTCCAAATACATGTTGTAAACTTCCAACTAACCTTGGCCATTTTTCATTACTTAATTTTGGAATATACTCTTTTAAATTATTAACTCCTGGAATATTAATTCGTGCTTCATTTAATTCATCATTAACATAGAAATTAACTTTAGTTGTTTTTTCTAAATTAATTATAAAATTATTTCCATTATCAGAAAACCCCTCCCAAGTTCCATTCTTTGCAAATTTAAATTCATGCTTTCCTGCTGGTAATACTACTGAATATTGATAAAATCCATCTACTAAATGCTTCATTTTAACTTCATTACTTGAATTATTCCAATTCCCAAGTAGTCCAGGAATATACCAAGTATTATCACCACCATTTTGATTTATAAGCTCATCAGCTACTATATCAGATTCTTCTATTTTAGGCTCTGAATAATAGGTAGTGTCATCAAATTGTTTATAATAAACTTCTAAATTCCCATTACAATCTAAATAGGCTAAATCTATGAGCTTATTCCCACTCTCTTGGCTAGTCCAATTAGCTTTTCTAGTTATAACTCCTACTTGTTTATTATTTTTAGTTATATTATTAAAGCTTAAATTCCCAATGCCACCATAATCATTAGTTTCACTAAAGTTCACTACTGTATCTTCTGAACCACCTTGTCCATCAACTATCCAATTCCATAGTTGCCAGCCCTCATAAGTTTTATCTAATCTATTATAATTAACCTTAATATTAATCTTATCAAAGTCTTTATATAAATCTGTGTATTCTATATTCTTTGGTTCTGGATTATCCTTATCTATTTTCCCTGCAGTTAATATGATTTCACTAGGTCCTTTTGATAAGTCATATATAACATTAGAAGTTGCCTTTGCTTCCCAATCTCCCTTTCTTACAATGAATCCAAACTCTGAGTCATTTGGAACATCCAGTACGGCATAAACCCCTTGTTCATCTTCATGAGTAAAACTCACCTCTTTGCCTTTGTTTCCTGACCACCAAACCCATAAATTCCAACCAGTATAGTCAGCATCATCTTTTAAAAACCTTATTTTTACCTTTTCTGTTGTAGCAGTATCAGCTTTAACAGCAATATTAGGTATAGGTATAAGTGTTAATAAAAACATTAATACTGTAAATATAGCTAGTTTGGACTTGTGCTTCAAAAAGCTATTCCTCTTCATAATAATAACCCTCCTTTTATTAAATTTTAAAAGAACTCAGAAAACGTTTCCATAATCTAGATTAAAATCTTTTAGGAAATATTTTCCATATAATATATATTAAATGATTATTATGTTTTTGTCCATATATTTAAATCCTTTTATACAAACTTACAAAAATATAAAATTTAAAATATCATTTTACATTTTATAACACTATATATAAATTTTTCTAATCTGACAACTTATTTTTGAAAAGAGCTTGTCAAACTTGAGAATTTATATCATAATATTACTATGGTAAATTTAGGAATTAAATTTGAAGGGGAGTTTTTATGAAAAAAAAATTAAGTTTAACAAAGAAAATATTCTTAGCTATGTTTTTAGGATCACTCTTTGGCATATTAGTTCAAAGGATAGGATTAGATTTTATTAAAGATACTATTATCTTAAACGGATTTGTAAAGGTTTTATCAAATATTTTTTTATCCTCTATAAAAATGATGGTTGTTCCGCTTGTATTTATATCATTAACTTGTGGATCTGCTTCTGCTGATAACATAAGAAAGCTAGGACGAGTTGGAGTTAAAACCTTTATATTTTATATTTCAACCACTTGTATAGCTATTACTATAGGAGTAATTCTTGCATTAACTATTAAACCTGGTATTGGCTTAGATATGTCACATCTATTAGTAACTGAACCAACGATTTCTCAAAATAATTCTTTTATAGATATTCTAGTTAATATAATACCTACAAACCCTATTGCTTCCTTAGTTAATGGAGATATGCTTCAAATCATATTCTTTTCAATATTATTAGGAATTGCAATAAGCTTAGTTGGTAAAAAGGCTGAAATAGTTAAAAAAGCTTTTGAATCATTAAATGAAGTTATTATGAAAATTGTTCAAATAGTTATGTCCTTTGCACCAATTGGGGTATTTGCTTTAATGACCAATACTTTTGCGACTATGGGATTTAACGCAATGATTCCTTTAATAAAATATATGTTTGTAATTTTATTTTCCCTACTTATCCATTCTATTTTTGTATATGGAGGTATGTTCAAACTTTTTACAAGATTAAGTATAAAACCATTTTTAAAGAAATTTATTAAACCTGCTTCAATAGTTTTTTCAACTGCTTCTAGTAATGCCGCATTACCAGTTACTTTAGAAACAGTTAATGAAATGGGAGTTGATAATTCTATTTCCTCTTTTACAATTCCATTAGGCTCTACTATTAATATGGATGGTACTGCTATTATGCAAGGAGTTGCAGCAATTTTTATTTCTCAAGTTTATGATGTAAACTTAGGTTTACCTTCTATCTTAACCATTATTCTTACTGCTACCTTAGCTTCAATTGGAACTGCTGGAGTTCCTGGTGTTGGTATGGTAATGCTTTCAATGGTGTTGCAATCTGTTGGTTTACCAATAGAAGGAATAGGGCTAATTCTTGGTATAGATAGAATATTGGATATGTGTAGAAGTACAGTTAATACTATGGGAGATTGTATTTGCACCATTATTATAAGTAAATCTGAAAACTCCTTTGATACTAGTAAATATTATTCTAGTGATACTGATACAGATATACTAGCTGATGACATACTTGAAACTACAGATTGTTAAATAATATGTAGTTATATATGTAAAACTTAAAGCTCCAAAATCGCCAAGGCGACTTTGGAGCTTTAAAATCAAATAATACTTTTAAATTAATTAGGCTGCCCTTGGGACAGCCTAATATTATATTTCAAGTTCTATAACTTTATTATATTTTTTACTTTTAGCTATATCAATAACCCTTTGGTTACTTGAACCTCTATATTTTAAAGAAATATTTCTCTTATCAAGCTGGAACCTACCATCTATTAATACATCTACATAAGTTAATATTTCATTTTTATTTGAATTGCTAATAATATCTTCATATATATACCCTGACCATAGCCATATACTTTTATTAGTTTCTTCTTTAATTCTTTTAAGTAAATTATGTAAATCCTTATCCTTTACTTGATCCATTGGCTCTCCACCTAAAATATTTACTCCAACTACATTTTCATTTTTAACAAATGAAAGGAATTCATCTTCCTTTTCTTTCGTCCACTTGTCACCATAATTAAAATCTTGTAACTCTTTATTAAAGCAACCTTCACAATTATTAGTGCATCCACTTACAAATAATGTAGTTCTAACTCCAGGCCCATTACTTACATCAAATTTTCTTATTTTAGCACAGTTCATACTAAATCATCCTTATAAATGTAATACTCTATCACCGATTTCTGCAGTTCTACCTTTATTCCAGAAATTAGTTCCAATATATCCACAAGTTCTTCTCATAACCTGCATTTCTGATTCATCCCTATTTCCACATGAAGGACAATACCATGTTAAGTCTTCATCAAGCTTAATTTCTCCAGTATATCCACATTTATAACATACATCAGGTTTAGTATTTATTTCAGCATATTGAATATTATGATATATAAAATTAATTATTTGCTCAACAGCATCTAGGTTTTTACTCATATCAGGTACTTCAACATAAGAAATACATCCTCCTAAGCTTATTCCATGGAATTGAGATTCAAACTTAAGCTTACTAAAGGCATCTATTTCTTCACATACATGAACATGATAAGAATTAGTATAATATAGTTTATCTGTTACATTAGGTATTACTCCAAACTTACTTCTATCTATTCTACAGAACCTATAAATTAAATTTTCTGCTGGAGTTCCATATAAGCTAAATCCTAAGCCAGTTTCATCCTTCCACTTTTGGCAAGCTTCATTCATATGTTTCATTACAGCAAGTGCAAATTCTTCCCCCTCTTTCGTAGTATGACTTACTCCTAGCATCGCTTGAACCATTTCATAAATACCAACATATCCTAATGATAGTGTAGAGTATCCATCTTTCAATAATCTATCTATACTCTCTTCTTTTTCTAGTCTTGCTATTGCTCCATGTTGCCAATGAATTGGAGAAACATCTGATTTTGTTCCAAGTAACATTCTATGTCTAGTTAATAAAGCTTCTTTACATAATTCTAGCCTTTGATCTAGCATATCCCAGAATAATTCCATATCCTTATCGGCAATAATTCCTATTTGAGGTAAATTAATACTTACTACACCTTGATTAAATCTTCCGTACCACTTATAGTTATCATTTTCATCCTTCCAAGGTGATAAATGAGATCTACATCCCATTGGTGGGAAGGCATTTCCTTCATAATTTTCTCTCATAATTTTTGCTGATTGATAGTCCGGAACTAATCTTCTTGCAGTACATTCTGCCGCTAACTTAGTTATATAATCATATTTTCCACCTTCAAGGCAATTATGCTCATCTAAAAGGTAGATAAGCTTAGGAAAGGCTTCTCCAATTTCCTGACCTTTATAATTCTTCATCCCTTCTAATCTTTGCTTAATCATTTCTTCACAGATTAAAGCCATTTCTTCTTCATAAGGATGTCCCTCTTCTATTTCCAAATATATAGTACTAAATGGCGATTGACCATTAGTAGTTTGTAATGTTGATAATTGATATCTAATTGTTTGAACTCCGTCTCTAAGCTCCTTCATTTTAGTATCTAAAGCTAACTTTCTAGCAAGCTCTTCATCACCTAGAAAATTTAAATAATGTTTATATGCCTTTTCTTCTGTAACTTTTAAATACTTTGCTAAGTGCTTTACAGTAATACTTTGTCCACCATATTGATTACTAGATACCTGTGCAATTATTTGAGTAGTTACTGTACATGCAGTACTAAATGATTTTGGGCTCTCAACTAATTTATCATTAATTACAGTACCATTTTCTAGCATATCTTCTAAGTTAATTAAACAGCAATTAAAAATTGGAGATAAACTATAATCCATATCATGCCAATGAATAACTCCTTCATCATGAGCTTGAACTATGTGAGCTGGAATTAATCTTCTTCTTGATATATCCTTGGATACCTCTCCTGCTATCAAATCTCTTTGAGTTGCAGCTATTACCGAATTCTTATTAGAATTTTCCTTTATTACATCTTCATTAGTTTTATTTAAAAGAGATAAAATACTTTCATCTGTTGTATTAGTATTTCTTTTAAATTCTTGAACAGCTCTATATCCTTCATATGATTTAGCAGTTACTTTTTGTCCATAATGTACAAGTCTATCATATACATAGGACTCTATTTTATAAATTGTTGGAGTTTCACCACTTTTGTAAAAGTACTTTTCAGCATCGTTAGCTATAAGTTTAGCTATATCCCCTAAATAGATTCCGCTTCCATTTTTCATTGCCTTACTAATGGCTTCTCTTATTTTTCTTTTGTCGAAATCTACTATACTACCATCTCTTTTTATTACCTTCATCCAATTTCCACTCCCCTTAATTATCTATCTTACTAATTATATCACCTATAAAATTTATTTAATAATAACAAAACCTTCGTTATCTTAAAAAAGAGATATAAATTTGAAAGTTTTCTTCTTAAACTTAACTTTCTCTCTAATTATTATCTTTTTATATTTTATATTTTCTTGTTATAACTTATTGAATTCTTAAATTATTGCAATAATTATGTCTTTTTATCTTACTTTAATTGATACTTTTCTATTTCATTTACTAATTATCGTATTGATAATATTTCTCTATATAAAGTTAACATTTAATTTGTTAGAATTAGAAATTTTAATAATTGTCTAATAATTTAGTAAATTTCATTTGAGGTTTTGTTAAAAAATTGCTAATATATAATAAATACAATTTATAAGGGGGCTATAAAATTGAATACAATTATTACAAAATTTGGGGGGAGTTCTTTAGCTGATGCTGATCAATTTAAAAAGGTGAAGAATATCGTCTTATCTAATTCTGATAGAAAGGTAGTTATACCTTCAGCACCCGGCAAGAGACACTCTAAAGACTTTAAAGTTACTGATTTACTTTATCTTTGTCAAAGTCATATTGAGTCTAGTATTCCACTAAATGACGTTTTTGACTTGATATCTAATAGGTATAAAAAAATAGTATCAAAATTAGATCTATCATTAGACATTGGTAGTTACTTAGACAAAATTAAAAAAGATATCGAAAATGGTGCATCAAAAGATTATGCTGCAAGTAGGGGCGAATATCTAAATGGTATTATTCTTGCAAATTATCTTGACTTTGATTTTATTGATGCTAAAGATGTAATTTTCTTTAATAAATACGGAAGTATTGATAGAGATTTAACTTATACTTCATTAAGAAAAGTACTTGAAAATGGTAGAAAAGCTGTTATACCAGGGTTTTATGGTTCTGATATAGATGGTAATATTGTAACCTTTTCAAGAGGTGGTTCTGATATAACTGGAGCCTTAGTATCAGCAAGTATTAATGCTGATCTATATGAAAACTGGACAGATGTTTCTGGTTTCTTAATGACAGATCCAAGGATAGTTAATAATCCAAAACAAATCAACAAAATTACTTATAGAGAGCTAAGAGAGCTTTCATATATGGGAGCATCTGTATTACATGAAGAATCTGTTTTCCCTGTAAGAGATGCTGGTATACCTATTAATATTAAGAACACTAATATACCAGAAGATCCAGGGACTCTAATAGTTAAAGATATGGAGCCTGATTATAATAATCCTATTAAGGGTATTGCAGGCAAGAAAGATTTCACTGTAATATCTATTGAAAAGGCAATGATGAATTCAGAACTTGGCTTCTGTAGAAAGGTTTTATCTATATTAGAACAAAACTGTGTTTCTTATGAAAATATGCCTTCAGGTATAGATTCCGTTTGTGTTGTAATTTCTGATTCACAGCTTATGAATAAAACCGAAATAATAGTTGATGAAATAAAGAGGACATGCAACCCTGATTCTATTTTAGTTCATCCTAACATGGCATTAATTGCTACTGTAGGTAATGGTATGTCTTCAAATAAAGGCATTGCTGCTAAAATATTCACATCATTAAGTGAATCTAATGTTAATATTAGAATGATTGACCAAGGTTCAAGTGAAATAAATATTCTTATAGGCATAGAAAATGATGATTTTGAAAAAGGAATTAATTCCATATATAATGCCTTTAACTAAAAGAATTTATTAAATAATAAAGGTGCTGTCGCACAATGAAAAATTAAGAATGAATAATAGAAAATTAATAAAAAAACTCCCTAAGGAGTTTTTAAAAGAAATAACTTTTAGTAATTCTGTAAGAATTACATCAATAATTCTTCATTTTTAATTTGGACTATTTGTGCGACATTTTTATTTATATAAATGATGAAAATACTTCTACACAATTACAATCTTTATTATAACAACATAACCTTAATTTTAAGCTTCCTGATACTTTATTTCCTACTATCTTAACTCTTGTTTTTCCAGGCTTAATTAAATGGGTTATTTCTCCTTCTTCAGAACTATCTATAATCTCATTAATACTATCATCAGGATTTATTAAAACAACCTTAAAATCCCCTTCTTTTATTACAGCATTATATTTAAAAACTACATCTACTTCATTCTTTGAATTAATGCACCAAATAGTATCCATCCCTGAAAACTTAAAACTTATATCTGTATCTCCACTTTCATTAGTGCCTTTAGAGTATAAATATGTACAACTATCTTTTTCTGACTTAATCATGCAATCATTGTAGTAAATGCAAGAATCTTCATTACCTAAAAAAAATTTCTCAGAAACTTTTTTAACTGTAATTAACAATCCTAAAGTAATTATAAGTATAATAATAGAATGTTTTAATTTAAATATTCTCATTTTTCAATTTCCCCATCAATTTACACTTCATTCCATATTATGTAATAATTATTCATTTTTGTATAGTTTTTTATTATTCTTCTTAAAATTTCCTTTTTTTTTGATATTACTATATTATTGTATAACTATATATCTTCTCTTGTTAATTTAACAATTATTTCTCTATATTTAGGATAACTATCTAAAAGCTCTTTTCTTGTAAATAACTTAAAATCCTCATACTCAAAAGCTGGAGAAACCATACAACCAACTAAAGCATATCCCTCATTATTCATAGCCGACCCAAATATATATCCCTTAGGTACTAAAACTTGAGGTTCTTCTCCATTTTCAATATTTTTACCTAGCTGTTTTGTTATTAACTCACCTTCTTGTGTTATCATATATATTGTTAGAGCTTCACCATCATGGTAATACCATAACTCATCAGATTTTAATCTATGAAAATTAGAGACTTCTCCAGTCATTAATAGAAAGTAGATACTACTCCATAGTTTCTTATCTTGTCTTGCCTCATCAGTGGATACAAAAGATTCTTTAAAATATCCCCCTTCAATATGTGTCTCCATATTTAGATTCTCTATATAGTAGTCTGCACTCTTCATATTTCTCCCCCATTATACTTTTTCGATCTGTTAAGTTATATGAACATTGCTCTTCTCAACCAAAGGAAATACAATAGGTTTGTGAAACTAAATAATACCCCCTTAGAAAAGGAGAGAA
>JAHAIU010000321.1 GCA_018372555.1 Clostridium sp. | reverse complement strand
TATAGAATAGGTGCTGTAGAGCAATTAAAAACTTATGCAGAAATTATGAATATACCATTTAAAGTAGTAATTACATTAAAAGAAATGGAAGAAGCTATTAATTCTTTAGATGATTGTGATGTTATCTTAGTTGATACAACAGGAAGAAGTAGTAAAAATACTATGCAAATATCAGAGCTTAGAGCTTTTATACAAAAAGTTAATTCAAGTAATATTTCCCTGGTGATAAGTGGAACAACTAAGAATAAAGATATTAATGCTATATTAAGTGGATATGGTGAAATAAACTACGAAGATATAATAATTACTAAGCTTGATGAAACTACCTCTTATGGATGTATTTATAATATATCAAAGAAGTCTAATAAACCTATATCTTATATCACTGTTGGTCAAAATGTTCCAGATGATATTAAGGTACCAAGTAAAGATGAAATTATAAAACTTGTTCTTGGGGAGGAATCAATATGCTAGACCAAGCTGAAAGTTTAAGAAGACTTGCAAATGGCATTACTAGTAATATGGAAAGAAAAAAATCAAAAATTATTACTATAACTTCAGGTAAAGGTGGAGTTGGTAAAAGCAATTTTGTAGTAAATTTAGCTATAAGCTTAGTAAAACAAGGGAAAAAAGTTTTAGTATTTGATGCTGATATAGGTATGGGAAATGATGATGTGTTAATGGGAATTTATCCAAAGAATAATGTCTTAGATTTGATAAATGAAAACTTATCAATAGAAGATGTTATAGTAGAAGGGCCGGAAGGGGTTAACCTTTTGCCAGGAGGAAGTGGACTTAATAATATAGAAGATTTACAACAAAACCAAAGAGATTTATTTTTAAAGAAAATAGAAATGTTAGAGGGGTTTGATTACATATTTATTGACACTGGAGCTGGAATAAGTAGAAGCGTTTTAGCATTTATTGCTTGCTCAGATGAGGTTGTACTTGTTACTACTCCAGAGCCAACATCATTAACAGATGGATATAGCTTATTAAAGGCAGTAAATCATTTTAAAATTAAAAGTAAGGCAAGTATAGTTGTAAATAAAGTTTTTGATAAAAAAGAAGGAGAAGTAACCTTCTCTAAGTTTAAAACAGCAGTCAAAAGATTTTTAACTTTAGATATAGACTATTTAGGATATATTTATGAAGATAAAAAATTAACTATGTCTGTAAGAAATCAATTGCCTTTTGTTATAGGATATCCAAATTGTGATGCTTCAAGATGTATAGAAGCAATAACATCAAAAATAGTTGGAAAAGAAAAACAAGAAGTAGGAATTGGTGTACAAGGGTTATTTAAAAAATTATTTAGTATTTTTTCCTAGGGGGTAAATATGTCAAATATAAAGCTAGAAATAAATTGTGTTATAGATATATTATTTGAAAATAATATATATAAATCAACTATTCAAGATGTTAAAGAAGAGGAATTTTTAATTGCAGTGCCTGTAAATGATGGTATTTTTTTAACTCTAAATGAAGGAGATGAGCTTCAACAGATAATTTATGATGGTAGTGGTAATGTATTTGGTTATAAATCAAAAGTTTTAGGTAGGTATGTTGAAGAGGAAAAACCTTATTATAGATTAAGCTTTCCTTATTCTATTACTAAGATTCAAAGAAGAGATTATGTTAGAGTCGATATAGTACAAATAATTAATTATGTTAATGAAAAAAAACTAGAAGACGACCTTAAAGAAAATTCAAAGGAAGCTGAAGTAATAATAAAAGAAAATTATAAGGATGCTATGCTATTAGACTTAAGTGGCGGTGGAATGAGAGTTAGGATAAATGATTCTATAAATCTTAATGATACTATAGTGGTTAGTTTAAAATATGAAGACGAAGAGATAGAAATAAAGGGAAAGGTTATTAGAATAACAAAGAATGAAGATAGAAGTTTTGTTTGTGGAGTAACCTTCGTAGATATTAGTAATGCTATAAGAGAAAAAATTATAAAAACTGTATTTAAGATTATGAGAAAACAAAGAGAACTTATATAAGGAGTTTTTTAGGAGGTAAAAATTATGGAATGTCAAAGCCCTCTAATTCATAAAGAAGAGATTGTTGAAAAGTATATACCATTAGTTAAGTATTTGGCATCAAGAATTATGCTTGGAAAAACAAAATATATTGAATATGAAGACTTAGTTAGCTATGGAATTGTTGGGCTTATGGATGCAATAAATAGGTATAATCCAACTAAAGGAATGAAATTTTCCTCTTATGCTACCTTGAGAATAAAAGGGGCTATGATTGATGAAATAAGAAAAAATAGACCTATATCAAAGGGGGCAATGGATAAGCTTGCAAGGTATAATGAAGCCATTGAAAAATTGCAAAATAAGCTTATGAGAGAGCCTTCTTTAAAAGAAATAGCATTATACCTTGGAGTTTCAGAAGAAGAGGTTTCTCAAGTTGAGAATTATATAAATTATATGTCAATAATATCCCTAGAGTCAGTAATTTATTCAGATGATGATGATGTTACTTTAATGGAAACCTTAGAAGATAAAGAATCCATATCTCCAGAAGAATCCTTAGAATATAGGGAGAAAACTGTAATATTAGCAGAAGCTATAGAAAAGCTAAAGGATAAGGATAAATTAATATTAAAGCTATATTATTATGAAAGATTTACTTTAAAGGAAATAGGACAAGTATTAGAAGTATCAGAATCAAGAGTTTGTCAGCTCCATAGCAGGGCTATTAGAAACTTGAGAGCTGTTATGAAGGAAATTAATTATATTTAATTAAAGGAGTGATAAATTTGATACCAGTTTTAATTTTAATATTAGGTATTATTTTAATTGTTTTAAATTTTAAAGC
>JAHAIU010000320.1 GCA_018372555.1 Clostridium sp. | reverse complement strand
CTTCTAAATAGTTTATTTGGAGCAGCAATGGTTCGTGGATATCAAAATAATGACTTAAAGGAAGAAGATACTTTAATTTCATGTGTAAAACATTTTGCAGCCTATGGAGCAGCAGAGGGAGGAAGAGACTATAATACAGTTGATATCTCAGAATATAGGCTGAGAAATGAATATTTCCCTCCTTATTATGAAGCAATTAAAGCTGGAGCAAAGTTAGTAATGGCTTCTTTTAATGTATTAAATGGAGTACCATCAACAGTAAATAGATGGCTTTTACGAGAAGTACTAAGAAATGAATGGATGTTCGATGGAACAGTTATTTCAGATTGGGGAGCAGTAAAAGAGTTAATCCCTCATGGAGTAGCAGAAGATAGTAAGGATGCAGCTGAACTATCTTTAAAGGCAGGAATAGATATTGAAATGTCAACAACTGCATATTTTGAGGCATTACCAGAACTTTGTAAAGATAAAAATATGGAAAAGTTATTAGATGAGGCAGTTGAAAAGGTGCTGCTTCTTAAAAATGAATGTGGATTATTTGAAGATCCATACAGAGGTGTTTCTACAGAAAAAGAAAAGAAAACCTTACTACGTAGTGATTTTAGAAAAGTAGCAAGAGAAGCAGCTTCAAAATCTATGGTATTATTGAAAAATTCAGGAGTCCTTCCTTTAGAATCTAATAAAAAAGTAGCATTAGTTGGACCTTATGCAAATAATAAATCAATATTAGGGCCCTGGTCACTAGATGGAGATTTAAATGATGTAGTTACAATATATGAAGGAATTAAGAATAAGAATATTATTATTGAAGCTGTTGAAACAACTCCTTTTAGTGATATTAATGAAGAAGATATAAGTAAATTAATGAATAAAGTAACAACTTCTGATGTTGTTATACTAGCTTTAGGTGAAGAGGAAAAACAAAGTGGTGAAGCAGGATCTGTAAGTAAAATATCATTAGAGTCTTCTCAAGTAAAGTTATTAGAAAGAATGAAAGAATTAAATAAGCCTGTTATAGTTCTTCTTGTTAATGGACGTCCTTTAGATCTTACTAATATAATAAATAAAGCTGATGCTATATTAGAATGTTGGTTTCCAGGTACTGAAGGTGGAAATTCTGTAGCAGACATATTAGTAGGTGATTATAATCCAAGTGGTAGGCTTACTATGAGTTTTCCAAATGGCGTAGGACAGATACCGGTTTATTATAATAATCTAGCAACAGGAAGACCAAAAGATTTACTTGTAAATGAAAAGAGATATAAATCTCAATATTTAGATATTCCAAATGAACCATTATTCCCATTTGGATTTGGAATTGGATATTCTAATTTTGAATATAGTGGATTAACATTTAATAAAAATAAAATAAAAAGAAATGAAGAAATAAAATGTAGTATTAAAGTTACTAATAAAGGAAAGTACAGAGGAATAGAAACAGTACAATTATATATGAGAGACAAAGTTGCAGATACATCAAGACCAGTTAAAGAATTAATTAATTTTAAACAAGTTGAGATTAATCCTAATGAAATTGAAATTGTAGATTTTGTTATTAGTGAAAAGCAACTTCGTTATTGGAATACAGAAAATCAATATAAAAGTGATGATGGAGTATTCGAATTTACTATAGGTAAAGATTCATCTAGTGGAGCTATGTTTGAAGTTACATTAATTAGTTAGATTAATTATTTAACATAAAATTACTGCTATATATTTAGGACATGAATTTATCATATATAATGTTTTGTTAATAATATATATGAAATTAAGTTTTTATATAAAAATTATTGTAAAATAATATTAATTATATTATTTTTATGGAGAAATTATATATGAAATCAAGACAAGTAATTATGATAAGATCATTGCTACATTATGAATATGTACGCCCACATGAATTTATGGAAAAACTGAATATAAGTTTAAGAACTGTTAGAATGGAAATACATGAAATAAATAATATGGTAAAATCTAGAGGTATTATGATAAGATCTTCTTCAGCTAAAGGGTATTTTATAGTAAGAGAAGAGCGTAATGAATTTAATAACTTTTTAAACAATATGATAAAAAGTTTGAAAAGTATTGAGTATCCAGAGACTCTAGGAGAAAGATTTTTATTTACATTTACATATTTATCTTTTGAAAAGAGTCCTATTTCTATTCAGAATCTAGCTGATATTATGTATGTTTCAAAAACAGTGATGATAAAAACATTAAATGAAATTGATGAATATATACAGAATTTTAGAGGTTTAACTTTAAAAAGAACTAAGAGAGGTCTGTATTTTCAGGGAAAAGAAAAAAATATTAGGCATATATTATCAGAAACATTAAATTACAAAACGTATGGTTCTATATTAATGCATAAAACATTAAAGTTTCAGTTCGGAGAATTATATAGTGAGTTATATGAATTTTTAGAAAAGGAATTGCCTAATATATTATATAAAAATAAATTAATATTAATTGATAAGTCAGTAGAAGGCTTTTTATTAGATACATTTATAATGATTTATCGTAATAAACTAGGTTTTTCACTAAATATAGAGGATAAAAAGGAATATCCAGAAGTATTTAATGTGATTGTAAATGAAATTGAGAAAAGTTTAATTAAAAAAGACATAACTATATCTTTAGAGGATAGAGTCTTTTTAAAAGAGTGTCTTTTAACTAAAAGAATACTATATAAAAGTAGTGTTATTTTAGAAGCACGTAAAGAATCTATAGAATTAACAGAAGAATTTTTATTATTAGTTGATACTAAATATAATAGTAATTATATAAATAATATAGAATTAAAAGATATGTTGACAGTACATATAGATAAGATGCTA
>JAHAIU010000319.1 GCA_018372555.1 Clostridium sp. | reverse complement strand
ATTAATAAAATGCTTTGCATTTTATAATCTACTATAAATTTTCAATTACGTCTATTACTTCTTTTAAGTTATTTAGCTTTTTATATGCTAATTCTTCTATTTCCTTATCTGGTTCCTTTAAATCTGGAATTACTATAGGCATCATCCTACCTCTATTTGCTGCTATAGTTCCAGCTTCAGAGTCTTCTAAAACTATACACTCACTAGGCTTTACACCTAACTTTTTAGCAACTGTTAAAAACACCTCTGGATCAGGTTTCGATTTTTTAACTTCATCACCACATAATATGTAATCAAAATAATGAAAAATATTGGCATCTTTTAATAAATTATATGCAACTTCCCTATTTGATGATGTAGCAACTGCTTTTTTAATATTTTTATCTTGTAAATATTCTAAAAGCTCATCTAATCCTGGTTTCTTTACTACTTCACCATTTTCTATCTTCTTAAAGAAAATTCTTCTTTTTTCTGCCATATAATCGTCAACATTTATTTTGTCACCAAATTCTCTAAATAATGCATTACGCACATTTTCATGATTTGTTCCAAGCAATTTATAAAGTAAGCTTAATTCAAAATTGATATTGAATTTTTTAGCTGCTTCCTTCCATGAAGCATAAGATAATCTTTCTGTATCAAATATTAATCCATCCATATCAAAAATAACTAATTGTAAGTTTTTCATAAGTGATCCCTCCATTCTTTCGTATAATATATATTATACTATATTAATTAAAAAATAGGACTTACACCTATTTTCAGATGTAAATCCTATTAATAATCATTACTTACTATTTATTTTGCTCTGCTGTATTTCTTTTTTTGAAAATAATTATACCCATAGCTATAATCATAATACCAATAGCTACATATAATACTGGAGAAGTTCCTCCTGTACTTGGTAAATTAGAATCTCCCTTACCAGTTGTAGAGCCATTATTTGAGCTATTATTTCCGTTGTTATTGTTGTTATTACTGTTATTGTTGCTATTTGTAGTTGAGTCTTCTGGATCCTTTTTATCGTCATCCTCAGTATCAGAACCGCTACCAGCATTTCCATTTGATGAACCTTTTAATTCAAGTCCTTCAATAGCATCACTTAAATTCTTATAAGCATTATTTACAAGGTCTTGCTTATCTACTGTAAGGTTATTATCTGCTATAATATTTTTAGCTTCATTTAATGCTTTATTAAATACTTCTACACCTTCTGGTTTATACTTATTTGTATCAACAGCTTCTGCTTTCTTTACTAAATCTTCAAGCTCACTCTTATCAGCAGCTTTAACTAAAGCTTTTATAGCATTATTTATATTCTCTATAGCCTTGTCCACTTCTTCCTTAGTGGCTTCTGAATTTTCCCTAATTAACTTCGCTGCTTCAATTGCTGATGATAGTTCTGCTTTACTATTTTCAGTATATCCACTTAAATTAATTTTTTCAGCTTCAGCAATAGCCTTAGATAATTCAGTCTTATCTGCTTTTAATTCTAAATTCATCATAGATTTATATAATGCTTCATAAACCTTATATACATCTATCTCTGATGCATTTTCAACCTTTAAAATTTCTTTTGCAGCTTTTAATGCATTCTTAAAATCTTCTTGACCTTTATTCATATATCTATCTAAGTTAATAGCTTCTGCCATATTTACTAAGTCAGCTAAATAGTTCTTATCTCCTACTGGAATACCTAATTCTTTATACTTAGCTAAAATATCATTATATGCCTTTGCTATATCTTGAATACTTGCATCTTTGTTGTTATAAACAGTTCTTGCTGCTTCTAAAGTGCTAATAAATGAAGCCTTAACTTCCTCATCTAATCCTTCTAAGACACCTTCTTCAATTTTTGCATTAGCATCTTCAATAGCTTTATATAAATTAGTTTTATCTAACTTCACTAATTCCTTCTTAGCAGCTTTTAATTCTTCAGTTGCTGTTTTTATTTCTTCACTATTAGCTATATCACCTTTTTCAACCACAGCCTCTGCATCTTCGTAAGCCTTAAGAAGTTTATTCCAACTAGTTGTTTGATAATGAACATGCTCTTCTAAGTCTTGTCCTTTTTCAATAGTATCTCTCGCTTCTTTAATAACTGCTTTTAACTCTTCAAGTTCAGTACTGTAATTTGGTAATTCAACTGGCTTACCTCCAAGGTTTTTGATTCTTTCATTAAATTTAATTATCTCTTCACGATCTTTTTCAACATCTAACCTTGCTACAGCCTCTTCAGCATAAGATAAGTTTTCAGCTGTTTTTCTCTCTTCAGCTCTAGTAATAACTGTATCTACCTTAGAATAAACAGATTTTAATACTGCTTCTCCTAAATAACTATTAGAATTATATAACTTAAGATTTTCACTAACCATTTGTGCAACATTAGCATCAACTGCATCATTATTATTATGAATTATAGATTCATAAACAAGAGTTGGTATTGTACCAAGAGTTGCAGTAGTAAATTTATTTCCGAAGAATGTATTAGCATTTATAGTATTATCGACAACAGGGGAGTTGATTTTATTTGTTAATAAAACTACTACTAAATTGCTTTCAGGATCTATAACTGTTAAAGTACCAGTCCATCCTTGGTGTCCAATTGTATTACTTGAAGATTGTGTACCGAAGTACCATAACCTACCGTTATCTCCTTCTCTCCACCAGCCTAATCCCCAAGTTGGGCTAGATGATTTTCTCTTAGTAAACTCTTCAATAGTATTCTTGTTAAAGAATTTATTATTTCCGTATCCTCCATCATTAAGCATAACTTGAGCTAACTTAGCTAAGTCAGATGCATTTGCAAATAATCCTGCATGTCCTGAAACTCCATCCATTGAATAGAATGCTTTT
>JAHAIU010000318.1 GCA_018372555.1 Clostridium sp. | reverse complement strand
AATTAATAATTAAAAATTTATAATTATTAATTGTGTGATAGTCCCTTAAAAATATAGAATGAAAAACTACGATAGGTATTTTGGGGGACTAATTTATTTAGGTAATTCCTTAGGAATTACTGAAAATACATTTTTATAAAAACTTCTCTAGAAGTTTTATAATCAATTTTTCATTCTTTCATTTTTAAATTATTCACTGTGCGGTAGTACCTATGGTGTGTACTGTCTATATATAGATTGGGCTATTCCAGAATCTAATTCAATCCAGCATAATGTTGATCTATTAGTAATTGGCTTACCCTTATCATCAAATTCTTCTTTTTCATATTCATTATATAATTTTATAACTTCTTTAAAATCTTTAGCGGAGCAATCAAAATTAATATCAGATGTTCCTTTATTATCAATTTCATAACCTAATTTTTCTTCTAAATCATGTTCTAATAATTTATAACTACAATTATCTGCAACCTCGTAGGTAGTTATAGTTGTATAGTTATTTCTTATATAATATCCATCTGGAACATACGGGCCTTTTTCTTCATCGTAAGCAATTTTTTCATTATCCTTCATAGCTTCTTTTAGAGCAATTTCTTTACCAAAGTAAAACTCAACTAAATCTACATCGATATAGGTTTTACCACTAGAAGTATATATATTTTTTATTGAGCCAATAACTTTTTCTTTTCTATTTAAAATATTGACTTTAGCTTCAATATTTCTAAAATGTTCTTCACTAAATCCTTTATAAGAATATTCACCAATCTTTTTTGTATTTACAGATGAATTATCCCAATCCACATTTAGAGTAACTTCATTATTATCTAATGTAGTAGTAATAGTAGATGGTAAGGTAAAGCTTGAGCTATCATAAGCTGAATAGTTAACTTGTATAGTTTGAAAATTTGAAGCAATATCCCTAGCGATATCATTAGCAAATTTCTTCATATTATCTACATCTACATTATTGTCAATGGCTTTTTTAACTACATTATAAGCATCTTCATATCTATTTGAATTAAGAAGGTTATCTTTAATTTCCATATATAAGTCCTTATTTGTATTATCTAAAGAAAGTGCTTTATTATATAAATCATTTGCTTCACTAAATTGATTATCAGAAAGAAGTTTTTTTGCAGTATTCATAGATTCAGCTACTTCATCTTCTTCAACTAATATATCTTCTCCAGTGTTTTCAGAAAGTGTAACTTTTGTTGTACTATCTGTACAAGAGTATAAAAATATAGATAAAGATAAAATGATAAAAATTATTCCGTATTTTTTTATTTTCTTAAACATATTAAATCTCCTTTCTATTAAGGTCTATATTGCTGAGAAATTTTTGTTATTGTACCATTCTTTATATCAAACCATACCATTAGACCATATTTACTATTATTATCAAGATACTTAGTATTCGTTAAAGAAAATTCATCTAAAGAAACAGGAACTTCATCTCCAGCTTTTAACTCCATTTTTTCTGGGAAAAAATTATGGGCGCATAAATAATAAGAGGTATTATTATCAACTAAATAAGTTGAAATAGTATCGTAATTATTCCTAATATAAATTGGATCTGGTAAGAAATATCTCTTTTTTTCTTCGTCATATCCAGCTTTATTATCTTTTATGGCTTCAGGTAAAGCTTCGTCCCCTATATAAAGCTCTATTAAATCAACATAAATATAAGTCTTTCCATTCTCTGTTTTAATATTTTTTAAGAAACCATATTGTCTTTCATAAAAATTCTCTAAAACAGTGAGTTCTACAGTTATACTCCTACCATACTCCTCGTTATATCCTTGGAAAGTGAAAGTCCCTATATTTGCTGTATCTACTGTTTGGTTTTCCCAAGATACTGGAATGCTAACTTGTTCACCTGAAATCATAGTAGTAACTTGCTGAGGCAATGAATAATTGCTATTTTGATATACTGAAGTTTGAATATTTATTTTTTCAAATTTGTCAGATATATCTTTTAATACAGATTTCATATTTTCAACATCCACATTATTTGTAACAGCAGTCTTAATAAAATAATAAGCTTAATCTGTTTTATCTACAGATAAGTATTTATCTTTTATTCTTAGGTATATATCTTTATTAGTCTTATCTAAATTAATTGCTTTAATGAATTCTTCTTTTGCTTCCTCAAATTTCTCTTCATCTATAAGCTTTTCACCATCAGTTATTGCAGTTAAAACCTCACTTTCTTCCAAGGCAACTTCATTTTGGGTATCATCGGATATAGTTATTTTTTTACTGGAATTATTACAAGAAATAAATAGTAGAGGAATTAAAATAACAGTTGATATTAAAAGTTTCATCATTTTTTTCTTATCATAAATATAACCTCCTTTTATTTTTAGCTTTGATTATATTATATAAGGCAATATTTTCTAAAGATAATAATAATATTTCCAAGATGTTTCCAAATTCAAAGTTAAGATTTTTTATATATTACTCGATAATATAAGTAATATATAGTTGTAGAAAGAGTCTAATATTTATTATGTTTCGTATTAAAAATATTTAGGACATGGAGTTATTTTAACAACATATATAAAAATTAAAGCCTATATAAGTTGCAATAAAGTTTTTACATTTATTAATTTATACTTCATATTAAAAATATTTAAGAAATTGAAATAGCTTGACAATTTATATAAAAATTAAAAGATCGATGCTTTCAATTTTGAGATTTTACTAAAGAATGTTTAGACCTATACTGTTATAAGATTATAGATGTAGATTATTAATTAAAATATATAGTAGGATGATAAGAGGTGGAATTATGCCAGGGATTTTTAATGTTGGTAATGCCTATAATATAAATAATAAAAGAATAACTAGTAAAATGACT
>JAHAIU010000317.1 GCA_018372555.1 Clostridium sp. | reverse complement strand
TATATTTATATTTTAACATAATTCTCTATAGCTGTAAGGCTAATTTAATAAAATAGTTTCACTTATTCTCTAATGGATTTTTCATCATATAATAATACTAATTGACTAGTTATTTTTTATTTCCTCAAAATACTTATTTATTCCCCAGGAAATTCCCTTAACTATTGAATTTTGATGTTCTTCTGTTTGTAATCTTTTTTCTTCATCAGGATTAGATAAAAATCCACATTCAACTAATATTGAAGCTCCTTCATACTTATCTCTTAAAATTAGATAAGCATCTCCAGCTGCCTTGGAAACTCTCTTATTGCCATCATTAGCACTTTCCTTTATTCCTTCTTGAACACTATCTGCAAGCTTTTTACTTACTTCATTTGAACTATGCCATACTTGTGCTCCATAACACTTAGCTTCTTGAAACATATTTTGATGTATTGATATAAAAACATCACATTTAGTCTCAGCCTTCATATCTCTTCTTTTCTTTAAGTCTTCTCTTTTCTTTTCTCTAATAGTTTTACCACTATTACCTAGGTCCTCATCAGATTCCCTAGTTAAAAAAACTATATACCCTTGTTCTTCTAAATTTTCTTTAAGCCTTAAGCTTATTTGAAGATTTATATCTTTTTCTATAGTCCCAGCCTTCGACTTAGCTCCTCCATCAAATCCTCCATGACCTGGATCAATTAATATTATTTTTTTATTCTCCTCAGCTTTTACGCTAATGGGAGTAATAAAGATTGATATTATTAACATTAATAAGCAAATAGATTTAAACTTCTTCATAACTTTCCTCCATTTTAAATTTATAAACTTATTATGTCCATTTTTCTTTTACTTAATAATAAAAATTAAAATGTATAGGTAAAATTCTTATTTTATTAACTTTAGATAAAAATCCTATTAAATTTTATTTTTAATTATTAAAAAAGCCACCTAAAAAGGTAGCTCTTAACTAACTATTCTCTATAACACTTTCAGATATATTCATTGCATGGTCCCCAACTCTTTCTAGATTGCTTAATAAATCTAGATATATAGCACCTGCATATGCATTACAAGTTCCATCATATAATCTCTTAATATGATGTTCTCTATATTTCTTTTGCATTCTATCTAGTTCAGATTCAATTTCGTTTACGCTCTTTGCCTTATTTACATCCTTAGTTGCATAACTATCTATTGCTACTGACAATGATTCTAAAGCCTTATCATAAACCTTATGTATCTGCTCTATAGCCTGCTCACTATAACCTAATTTCTTATTAATTTTTTGCTCTGTTAAATCAGCAATGTTTTCAGCGTGATCCCCTATTCTTTCTATATCATTAATAACATGGAATGTTGCTGCTACTATACTTAATTCTTTATCAGATAATTCGCATTTTGAAAGCTTAACTAAATATGTAGTAATAGCTTCATTTAATGTATTTATTACAGTTTCATTTTCATATACTTTTTGAATTAATTTTTCATCATTATTTTCAAAAGCTTCTAAAGATAATGCTAAACCTTTTTTCGCTTTTTTAGCCATTCTTAATGTCTCTTTAGCTACTTGTCCTGCTGCTATTACAGGAGTTTCAAGTAACCTGTCATCTATGTATTTAGGACCTGGTCTATCCTCTTCCTCATCCTCTGGAATAATTCTATTAACTATCTTAATTAATAATCCTGTTAATGGAAGCATAATTGCTGTATTCACAACATTAAATACTGTGTGTGAATTTGCTATTTGTCTACTTACATCCCCTGGACTTATAGTAGATACTACATTACCTAATAATCCACTTACTAGAACTGGAATGAATATTAATGTACCACCTAAATTAAATATTAAATGTAATAATGCAGCTTTATGTGCAGTTTTACTAGTTCCTACTGTTGCAAGCATAGCTGTAAC
The DNA here is from genome assembly GCA_018372555.1 of Clostridium sp. GTDB lineage: Bacteria > Bacillota > Clostridia > Clostridiales > Clostridiaceae > Clostridium. The sequence continues at coordinate 970 of JAHAIU010000317.1, read as the reverse complement.
ACATGTACCTATATTACATCCAAATACTATTGGAAGGGCTTGTGTTATATCTATAGCTCCTGCTGTTGCTAAGGCTACTAATATACCTGTTGTTGCTGATGAACTTTGAAGTACTGCTGTAACAAGTGCTCCAGCTAGTATTCCAAGATACCACTTATCACCTACAGTTGCTAAAACTTCATTAAATATAGGTGAAGCTGTTAATGGCTTCATAGCTTCGCTCATTTGTCCCATTCCAACAAATAAAATACCAAATCCTAATATAATACTTCCAATATCTTTCCTCTTTTTCTTTTTTGCAAACATTACTACAAATGCTCCAACAAAAACGAATAAAGGTGCTATTTGGTCTAGCTTAAATGCTACTAGCTGAGCTGTTATTGTAGTACCTATATTAGCTCCCATAATAATTCCTGCAGCTTGTGCTAAATTCATAAGTCCTGCATTAACAAAACCTACTACCATTACAGTTGTTGCACTACTGCTTTGAATAACTGCTGTAACTATAGCTCCTACTATAACTGCTATAACTGGATTCCTAGTTACTTTTTCTAAGATAGATTTAAGTCCATCCCCTGCAGCATTTTCTAGACCATCTCCCATGATCTTCATTCCATAGATAAATAGCCCTAAGCCACCAAGTAACTTTATAATAATCATTAATGATTCCAAAGTTATTCTCCTTTTCAACATTATTTTACAAACTAAGTTTACATTATATTTTAACATTTGTTAAGTAATTAAACATATTTTTAACATGATTTTAATATACACTTGTATAAGTCTACAATTTTCATTGCTAATTTAATATATTAGCTTTCTTTTTATAAGAATTTTTTATTTTTATTATTTTAATATTAAAAAATACCATATTTCTATCCCTATAAATTTTAACAAAAATTAAATTCTATTCTTTATTTCAGAATATATCCCCCTCTTCATATATACCTCTCCCTACTAGACATACTTT
>JAHAIU010000020.1 GCA_018372555.1 Clostridium sp. | reverse complement strand
AACTTAATACCTTTATTTAACCTGCAAAAATCAATTTTATTGCAGGCTTGTTTGTCATGCAATAAAATATTCAAACTTATATAATTTTCAAAGAGCGAGCAATTCTATGAAAAATCAAGCTATTTTTTCATATCAGCTTAACAGATTCATTTTTTATATCTATTATATATATCTTTCTAATAATAGTCTAGATTATTTTTATAATAAATAGTCAAAAAGCGACATATTTCTTTATATGAATCATCAAAACTGAAAGGATATAGAATTTATATCTCCATAATTATTGGTATAATAGTTGGTCTTCTTTTAGTTTTATCATATATATATCTTTCAACTGACTTTTTAATATTAGTTTTTATTAAATACCATTCTATAATTCTATTATCAAGACAGCTTTGTAATTCATTAGTAGCTATATCTTTTAACTCCTTAATAAGTTCTTCAGCTTCCTTAACATAAACAAAACCTCTTGTAATAATATCAGGACCTGCAATTATACTAAAACTTTCCCTTTCAATAGTCACTACTATATTAACTAGCCCATCTTGAGCTAAATGTTTTCTATCTCTAAGCACTAAAGTTCCTACATCTCCAACACCAAGTCCATCTACTAAAACTGTACCAGTTTTAACCTTACCCTCTTTCTTAGCCTCATCTTTATTTATTAATAAAACATCTCCTCTTTCTAATATAAAGGTATCACTTGGATCCATTCCAAGGCTAATTGCTAAGTCTTTATGATGCTTTAAATGTCTATATTCACCATGAATAGGCATAAAATATTGGGGCTTAATTAATCTATGCATAAGTTTTAATTCTTCCCTATAAGCATGACCTGAAACATGGACTTCTTCTAAGTCTTCATAAATTACATCTGCTCCTTTTTTAAATAGTTCATTTATTACTTTGGAAATTAACTTATCATTCCCTGGTATAGGAGCTGCTGAAATTATAAATAAATCCTCATTTTCAATCTTAATTTTCTTATGATTACCATATGCTATTCTTGCTAAGGCTGCCATTGGTTCTCCTTGGCTTCCTGTAGTTATTATAGTTATATTTTCGTTATTGTAATTTTTTATATCGTCGATTTCTATTAACATATCTTCAGGCATATGTAGATATCCAAGATCAATGGCCATCCTTGAAATACTCTCCATACTCCTTCCTGCAAAAGCTACTTTTCTCTTCCTATCTAATGATGCATTAATTATTTGCTGCATTCTATGTATATTAGAAGCAAAGGTTGCAATTATAACCCTACCTTTAGCTGTTGAAAATATTCTATTAAAGGTATTACCAATAGACCTTTCTGACATAGTGTAGCCAGATCGTTCAACATTAGTACTATCTGCCATTAGTAGTAAAACTCCCTCTTTTCCTATTGTTGAAATCCTATCTATATCTATAACTTTATCATCTATTGGAGTTAAGTCTATTTTGAAGTCCCCAGTGTGAAAAATAGTACCTAATATAGTCTTTATAGCAAAACAACAAGACTCTGCAATACTATGAGTACTTTGTATAAATTCTATAGATAAATTATTAAATGATACCATTTCACCTGGATTGACTAAAATAAGATTACTAGTTTCTACCAATTTATGTTCTCTTAATTTATTTTCAATAATAGCTAAGGTTAATTTTGTTCCGTAGACATCCATGTTTAATTGCTTAAGAATATATGGTATTGCCCCTATATGATCCTCATGTCCATGGGTTATAAATAATCCTTTAACCTTATCCTTATTATCTATCAAATATGATATATCAGGAATAATTAAATCAACTCCATACATTTCTTCGTCAGGAAATGCTATTCCACAATCTATTACTATTATTTCATCATTAACTTCTAAGGCGGTAATATTCTTTCCTATCTCCCCAACTCCACCAAGAGGAATTACCTTTATAAAATCTCCATTCATTAAAAAACCTCCTTTAATATACTAATAGTATTTCCCAAATATAGAATAATTAAATTAACTATTTAAAATATAATATCTTTCATAACATAAAAATTATTATGGAAGATATTATATGAAACTTTTTAGGTTATTATATAAAAAAAGATGCACCGAATTAACCATGTTCTAAATTCGGTACATCTTTATATACTTTATTAAATAAATCTGTCTATTTATTAATTGTTATAATATAAATTATCACTTTGATATTCTGGGTCACAAGTTATATCAATTCCTAATCTTCTAAAGGTTTGTTCATCACCATTTGAAGTCATAGTTGTTGAATGTGCTTGACATCCTTTTAATTCTGTTAACTTATTTAATGCTACTTGTGCAGTAGGATTTGTTGCAGCACATATACTTAAAGCTATTAGTATTTCTTCACAATTTAAAACTATATTTTTAATTCCTAAAGTTTTAAACTTTAAGTTTTGAATCGGCTCTAAAATAACTGGAGATATTAAATGTATATCATCAGAAATATTAGCTAAATGTTTTATAGCATTTAAAATTACAGCTGCTGGTGCATCCATTATTTCTGAACCTCTACCAGTAAGAATAGTTCCATCATTTAATTCTAAAGCTACTACTGGATATGATTCCCTACCATTAATCTTCTTTAATTTTTCTGAGTATTCTCTAGCTGGATTAACTACTTTTCTATCAGATTCTTTTAAGTTTAACTCTTCCATAATAAGCTTCGCACTATCTGCAACATCTTTATCTACGTAACCTTTTTTAAATTCACAAATAGTCTTATAATATCTTCTTATTATTTCTTGATTAGAAGCTTCTTTTACTACATCATCATTAATGATGCCAAAGCCTACCCTATTAACTCCCATATCTGTTGGAGATTTATAAACTGATTCTTTACCAGTAATTTTTTCAATTATTCTCTTAAGAACTGGGAAGCTTTCAATATCTCTATTATAGTTTACTGCAACTTCATTATAAGCATCAAAATGGAAAGAATCTATCATATTAACGTCTTTCAAATCTACTGTAGCTGCTTCATAAGCTATGTTTAGAGGATGCTTAAGTGGAACATTCCATACTGGAAAAGTTTCAAACTTAGAGTATCCTGCAACATTTCCTCTTTTATTTTCATGATATAATTGGCTTAAACAAGTAGCAAGCTTTCCACTTCCTGGACCTGGAGCAGTAACTACTACTATTGGCTTAGTTGTTTCTATATATGGATTTTTACCATATCCTTCATCACTTACAATAGTATCTACATCTGTTGGATATCCAAGTGTAGCTCTATGCTTATAAACTTTTATTCCTCTTCTTTCAAGCTTGTTTATAAATACAGTAGTAGCTGGTTGCCCATCAAATCTAGTTATTACTACACTATTTACATCTAACCCATATCCTCTTAAATCATCTATAAGTCTTAATACTTCAAGGTCATATGTAATACCAAAGTCTCCTCTGATCTTGTTTCTTTCAATGTCTCCTGCATAAACGCATATTACCACTTCAACTTTTTCTTTAAGCTTTTGAAGCAATTTAATTTTAGCATTTTCATCAAATCCAGGTAAAACCCTCTTAGCATGCAAATCATTCATTAGCTTTCCGCCAAATTCTAAATATAATTTATCATAATCATTAACTCTTTCTAAAATATATTTAGATTGTTCATCTAGATATTTTTTATGATCAAAACCTATTTTCATCTTTTTGCCTCTTTCCTATAATCTAATATTCATTTTTACTTTGTAATCATTAAGTAATTATTATACATTAATTTTTTATTACTTTCTATAACAACTTAAAAATGCATATAAATTTTTTTATATGCATATACTCATTGGTAATATCATTATCATCTTGCCCTTTATATTACATTCTGGCTTTTCAGGTAAGATAATATTATTCTTTCTTAATATATCTAAGTAGGGTTCTATACTATTAAGTATTTTTTCATAATAATTTTCTTGAGAAGATTTTCTTAGTAAACTAATGCACTTATCTTTATCTTCTTTTATCATCATTACTTTTCCATATATTTTACAAGAACATTGAACAAAGTCAAACATACTATATCCATTATTTACAAAATTATTTTGATTTATAGTAAGCAATATTGAAACATCTTGATTTTTAACTATTAAGTCCCTGCTACCATTTTGTGTTATACTATTTTTTATTCCACTAAGCAAATTATAAATAATATTAAAATTTAAACTTTTAAGATTATTTTTATCTAAAATAGAATTAAAAAAGTCTATTCCATAGCAATTAATACTATTTAAGACTGTATCGATATATTCAGGTAATGATACTTCTTGAATACATCCTGTAACTTCTACATAGTCTCCAACCTTAACATTACCATTTTTAATTGATTTATAGCTAATCTTCTTCATATGATTATTAGAATACATTCTATTTATTAAATCGTTATGAAGAGTAAAAACTGTACTTATCTTTTTAATTTCTTGTTCTACCCTATCAAAATCTCTACCTTCAAAGCCTAAGCTTCTTTCTCTACCATCCTGCTGGCTCTCTTCACAAGAATTATGTTTACTTTTATATCCCTCTATTTTATCCCTTTGATCTTTAAAGTCTAACTCTTTAGAGTTTCTCTCACCAACCCTTACATTACCTCCAACAGTTCTATCTTTAATTCTCCTAAAGGTTCTTATATCTATATATCCATTAACAACTACTGAATTTAAATTCTTAATTAATAATTCATCTAGATATACAAGTAAATCTAGCATTGCCTCCTCCTTAGGAATTAATCAACTTATAAATATATATTAAAATTCAATTTTATAAATAACTTACTCTTTATCTTTATTTTTATTTGTAATAGCTTCCTTAATATAATCGAGTATTTGAGTATTCTTTATACCAAGCTCATCCTTATCTACTTTTATATTATCAATTATCTTCTTTATAGTTATTTCTTCTTCAAGCTCTTTTATTTTATTAATTATTTCTATATTGTTTTTTTTATATAAATCAACAGAATATACTTCCTCATTACAAACTTCACAAGTTCCATATAATTTGTTGTACTTTATTTTTCCTATATTTAAATCCTTCGAATCTATATAGCTATTTATCTTCATTCTTTGTATTTTTTTGCACTTTTCACAATAGCATTTATTATAAAGCATAACTTCACCTCTATTTAATTTTATCACTAAATATTTCTATAAAAAAGTCTCATGTGTTAAATAAAGCCTTCAATAATATAATCTAAGGAATAATATCCTTTCTTATACTATTGAAAGCAATTCTTTTATATAAAATATTTATATAATCATTATTCTATTAAGTAAAATGAATAGCTATTAATTAAAATTTTTAATAGGGACTGTAAATACAGCCCCTTTACTATAATTCTACCAACAACCGCCTAATAATAATAACCATATTAGTGGGAATCCACCGCCACAGCCAAAACCGCCGCCGCATCCGCCGAATCCACCGCCGAATCCACCGCCACAGTTATTACCGCAATTTCCCCAGTTATTACAGCCACCACAACAGTTATTTCTACAGCAGTTGTTATTGCAACATCTTCTTGACATGTTCATCAACTCCTATTCCTTTGTATGCTATATATTATTCAATGTACTCTCATTTTGTTCTGTAAATTTATAATCATTTACGAGTATATTATTTAAGTGTACATTTGCTTTATCATATGCTAAACTATAAAAAAGGAGTGATTTTTATGGAAAAAAGAAATCGTTTAGTAGCACCTAGAAACGTTGTAAATACTAATATGCTTTACAGTTTTTATATATTAAAAGAATTATCAAAGGGTAATACTATCTTTGGTAATAAAGTTTTAGATGAATTTAAAAGTAGATTTGAATCTACAGCATTACCTTTTCCTGTATCTTCTAGTACAGTTTATGAAACTTTATATGATCTTGAGACAAAAGGATATGTAACTAGTACTTGGTCTGGAGATGAATTTTTAAATAAAAGAAGCAAAAAAATATATTCTATTACTGATGCTGGAGTAGAATATTATAAATATCATATTGCTGATTATATAAGTAACTTAAATAAAACCAAAGCTACTTTAGATATTATGATAGAAATGCTAAAAAAATAAATTTCTCTAAAATAATTGACATTTTTTTATAACCTTTCTAATACTATATATTTATAGCATATTATAAGGAGAAAGGTTATGGAAAAATACAATGAACTAAATACTTTAAATATACCTTACTTATCTTCAAATGAAAAAGAAGTAAGTAATTTTAGCTTAAAAGATGAGTCACTAATATTATATTTTAAAGATTTAAATTTTAAAACATTTAAAAATATTTCTGTTTATCTTAAAAATATAAAAACAAGAGAATTACTATTTGCTCCATCTAAAGCCTCTAATAATTCTCTTGTTATTAATTTAAAAAATTTAAATAAATTATGTACAGATTATGAATATAGCATAGTAATTTCATTAGAAAATGAAATTAACAAAATATTATACTTCCCTATTAACAAATCTATTAATTTAAGTCAGGATTTATTTACCAATTCATCTTCTAATAATTTAAAATGGTATTTAAGACTAACAAGTAACGGTAAATTAAGACTTTCTACAATTGTAGTCTTTCCAAATAAAAATAGCTAAGCAATATTATTATAAGATAAAATATCTTATAGCAAGCTACATTGCTTTGCTATTTTTTTTATTTCTTCTAAATTTTCTTTTTTGCTAGAAAACAAGGGAAAATTATAATTATAGTTGCCCCATAAAGTAAAATTAGCTTTATCAAAATAAAATGTAACAAAAAATAATTCCTTTAAATTAAGTTTTATTAATAATGGAATATATGAAATATCAGTGATTTCAAAAAATATATCCTCCTCTTTCCCGGAACTAATTAATTTATTAAGCATTTTCTTTTCTTCATATTTTAATCTATCTTCAATATACTTAATAGAATTATCATCTAATCTATTCTTATAAAAATCAATTACTAGCTTATTGTTATTTATATTAAATAATTTTTCTAGAAATCTAATATAGGATTTCTCCACCTCTTCATATATAGATGTAGTTGGAGATAATTGAATATATTCATATTTATCAAATCCATCTAAAATATTTGAAAAATATATAAATTCACTATTCTTAAATTCATTTTTACTTAAAGCTCTAATCTTCAATTTTACTTCTCCTTAATCCATGTAATCTGCATATAAAATATCTTCTGGATTCCCTTTGATTCTAACTATATATTTATCTTTAATTCCATTACTATTAAATAAGTAACAATAATGATAACTTTCAGCCTTTAGTATATCTCTTATTATATATACTACTAATAAATCGTTACTTAAATTATTAGTAAAATCTAATAAAATCTTATTTAAATAATCAATTCTATTTTCTGAAAAGGTTTCTAAAAATTGAATTACAGAAGAATCATTAAATCTTACTTCATCTACTAATTTTTGAATTGCATCAAGATCGTTAGACATATCAGTTTCCCTTATAACAACAATGTCCTTATTATCTTTATCATATTTAAAATCATATTTAAATCTTATTTTTTTATTCCTATCACCATTACTAGAACCTTTATATTCTAATTTATATCCTAAAAATTTGCCTAGTGTAATAAAAAACTTACTCTCTTTATTAGAAATTTCATCGTATTGAGAGCTTTTATTTAAAGATAAATTTTCATAATTTCTTACAAGCCCATTATATAAATCCATTAAATTCAAGTTTAACATATGCTCTCCTCCTGTTCATTTTATTCTATTTTAACATTTAAACTGTAATCTTCCAATGGTATTTTATTATCATTTACGAGCATATTATTTTGAAGTTTATTCTCTTTACGAATACTCCTTTATTTGATGTAAATTATATAAAATACAATTTAATAATAACCATTTAGAATAAAAGAATAATATTATTAAAAATAAAAAGCATCTAATATAAATTTAAATACCAAATGATTTTAATTCACTATAAAGTTAATTATAGAATTACTAGTAAAGGGATATATCAGAATTAATTTGATATATCCCCTTTAATTTATATTAACTTATTATTAAAAACATTATCTAAGTTTAATTTTTTAATTTTATTTCTTATTTCTTCTTTACTAGTAGTATAAAGCCCCTCTTCCTTCATTCTTGCGAAGTATTCTGAACCGGCAAAAGTGAATCTTGCTTTTCTTCCTTCTCTTGTTTTTGATTTTTCATTAGCATAAGAAATTATATCTCCTATAGCTATTGAGGAAGGTAATATTAAAAGAGGCATACCCATAGCAAGTCTTACTGAATTATGTCCCGCTAAACTACCAGTTGCAATAGCTTCTGTATGACCAACAAATAATCCTGATTTTTCTCCAGCACAGAATAGATTATCTACTCCATTTACCTTTAAATCATTAGTTCTTGGCGCAACTGACATATATCTTATAGAGTTTCCCTTACTACCTGCATATGGATCTACATACTTAGCATTTTCAAGTCCTTTTATTTTTCTTAGTTTTTTTAATGGATAATAAGTGGTCATAAGCTTTGCATGACCAGTATCAAGTAGAATTATATTTTCAGCAAATTCCTTTAAAGCATACTGCTGACAAACCTTTGTGCTTAGCTTATCATAATTAATATCTTCTTTAGGTAGTTCTAAGATAACACATCCCTTTGTGTCTAGTTCTTCTCTTAATTCCTTTGACAATGTATCTTTTGATAACTTACAAGAACCAGAAAAAGCTCCTAATATATCTTCTCCTCTTTCACCTTGAATATCTGAAACGCCACATCTTTCACTTATACTTATTCTAGGTCCAAATGCTGGACATCTTAAAATACACATAGAGCATCCATTACCATATCTTAAGCAATTTCCCATAGGTCCTGTTGTACCAGTTGTTTCTATGAAAACATCTCCCTCTTCATAAGTACCATCGCTTAAATATATTCCCTGAATCTTACTACCCTCAAGCTTTATATCATTTACTCTACTTTCTATATGAATAATGATACCTAAATCCTCTAAATATTTGTACACCTTACCTTCTATAAGATTTACATCATAAAGGGTAACATGTTTATGCCCAGGAAATTCAATATCTTTATGCCTTGCTGTATCATCTGTAATATTTATTAAATCTCCAGCCCCAAGCTCTACAAGTTCTTCAGAAGCTGTCCATCTTCCGTTATTCCTCATTATTCCCCCAACATTTCCAAGTCCTAATAAAAGGTCAGTTTTCTCATATATATGAACTTCTGCTCCTGATTTTTTTGCAGTTATGGCTGCTGCACATCCAGACCATCCTCCACCAATAATAATAACCTTTATCATATAAATCTTCTCCCCTCAAATACCTTTCTTGGATCTAATTGTGTCTTACAGAATCTTTTAACTCTATGACCTGAAAATCTTACTGTACAGCTTCCACATGCTACTTGTACAAGAGTGCAATAATTATAATCTATGTTCTTTTAATTTAATTACCTTATAAATTTCATGCTTCTTGATACATATTATTTTCTATAATATTCCAACATATTTTTTTAGTATTTGCAGATACTATTCTTAAATAATTTATTTAGGAGGTTCTATATATGCCAAAGGCTGTAGATTATGTTGATCAAAGTTTATCATCTTTACAAAATACTATTTCATCATTACAACAAGCGCTTAGTGATGCAGAAAAATCAGATAATAAGGCTAAAATTCAATCAGCTATAGATTCTATTAATTCTGCTTCTCAAGAGTTATCTAAATATAAAGATTAATAATAAAAAAATCCTATTTTAATTTCAAAATAGGATTTTTTTATTATATTATGAGCTCTGTAGAATTTTTCATTTTATTATTTATATTTCTTTTTACTTTGCACTTTTTATATATGGATTTCTATAGAAAGAATATACTAACTGGAGACACATTAAACACCAAATTACTGGTTCACAAATAATTACTCCAAAGTATTCAAGGCTAGGTATAAGCACTATTACAAATACTATTTTACCTATTAATTCAATTATACTCGATATTAAAGGTAATAATTTCTCTCCTATGGCTTGTAATGAGTTTCTTAAATTTAATAAAATCCCAAGTACAGCATAAAAAGGTGAGTTAAGCAATAAATATTTTACACCATTATCAATTACTGTTGGCTCACTAGATCCAGATAGTAATCTCATTAGCATTGGAGAAAATAATAGTAAAATCAAAGTAACTACTGCTCCCCATGCGATGGATATAATATTGGAGTATCGTACTGCTTCTCTTATTCTTTTCCCTTGATTTGCTCCTTTATTTTGTGAAACAAAGGTTGCAAGACTCATTGATAGTGCTGATACAGGTAACATAGCAAAACTACTAAGTTTACGAGCTGCTGTATGACCTGCAATAATTAGATATCCTAAATTATTAATAGCCGTTTGTAGTATAACTGTACCTGCAGATACTATCATAAGCATAATTCCCATAGATAGACCTTGTCCTAATAGTTCTTTATATAATTCCTTATCAAACTTAAAATGTTCTTTTTTAGGGATAAGGATTGGACACTTTTTATAAAGATATATAATACATAATAAACCAGAAATCCCTTGAGATATTACTGTTGCAACTGCAGCCCCCCTAATTCCCATATTAAATTCTGTTATAAAAACTATGTCTAAAACTATATTTACTATTGAAGAAAGTATAAGAAATATTAATGGCATCATACTATTACCTATTGCTCTTAAAATTCCAGCACAAAGGTTATATAAAAACATTACTCCAACGAACATAGTTACTACTGAAATATATGAATATGATTCATCTATAATATTAGCTGGTGTATTAAGTAATTGAAGTAGCGGAAAGAGAAATAATTTTGAAATAATCATTATTATTAATGTTATTCCCACTCCTATAACTAGTGATCCTGCTACTGATTTTTTTATTAAATTTTCATCCTTAGCACCATAACTTCTTGCAGTTACTATACTTAAGCCATTTCCTACACCTAAGGCGAATCCAACCAGTAATTCAAATATAGCTGAACTTGCACCTATTGCTGCTAATGAAGTATCCCCTAAATAATTTCCTACAACCATAATATCTACTGTGTTGTATAATTGCTGAAATAAACTTGCTATAAAAAGTGGTATAGCAAAGATTATTAGTGATCTTAAAATCTTCCCTTTTAGTAAATCTACATTAGTATTAAGCATATTATCCCCTCTTTATATTATATTTTAACTTAAATTTATATAATAGTTCTCTGATAACTTACTATTAAATGCCTTTCTCTTTTTAAGATAATAACCTATTAGATGCCTTATTATAAAGTCATAATTATAGATTTTTAAATATTTTTCAATTTCATCTTATGTATAAAACTTATTTTACTCAAGCAAATTATCAAGCCCAGGTAATAAAACCTTCCTTTATACTTCCTTGAATGTAAACCCTTATTTAATTCTTTTCCATCTAGGGTTATATCTAAATAGCTTTGAAGGCCTATGCCCTACATCCTTAGTAAACTCATTTGTTTCAACAACCATATTAGATATTTTTCTTCTAAATGCTGCTGCTAAAAGCTCTTTTCCTTGAATTATTTCATAAACCTTTTGGAGTTCTGTTAATGTAAATAATTCAGGCATAAGATTAAATGCCAAACTTGTATATTCAACCTTATTTCTAAGTCTACTAATACCATATTCTATAAACTTACCATGATCAAAGGCAAGTCCTACTGATTCTATGATTTCTCTTCTTACTCTACCATCAAAATTTTCTATAACTCTTATCTTAGCAGAAAGTTCTTCACTATTATTCCAAAGTTTTATCTCTAATATTTCCTCGAAACTATCTCCATTTTCTAAACCCAATGAATTTTCACTAAGGAGATTATATTCTATATTAAACCACCTTGCATCTTCCTCATTATTTCCAGCCTTAATACTTAAGGAACTACTATCTACCAATGCCATATAAGATGAACTTATTACTCTAGTTCTAGGATCTCTATTAACCTCTCCCCAAGTATATAGCTGTTCCATATAAATATTTTCTATATTAGTTTCCTTTCTTAGTACCCTCAGTGCTGCATCATCTAAGCTTTCATCAGTTAAAACAAATCCTCCTGGGAGAGCCCATTTACCCATATCAGGGTGATTTCCCCTTTTAACTAATAAAATTTTTAATGATTTTTCAGCAAGCTTTCTATAATTTTCTTTTTCCTCTTCCATTACTGTAAAAATCAACATATCAACAGTTAAAGAAGGCTTTTCATAAATAGTCGAATTATACTGTTTTAAAAATTCTTCTTCTGTTAAGCCTTGTTTATTCTTAATAAATTTCTCTTTCATAATCATCACCTTCTGTTAGCTCATACTTTGGTGGCAAACTTCTCTTGTGCTCGTTGTATAAATATTTCAACCTAATTTTATCATCTATATCTTTATTATAACAAGTGCCCTTTTCTATATATTCATTTATTTGATTATAAGAAATGCCCAGTTTCTCCTCATCTGATTTACCTGATAGACCATCACTTGGAGTTTTATGAACTAATTCATAAGGCAATCCTAAATAATCCCCTAGAGCTATAACTTCATCTGTAGTTAAATTGCCTATTGGATTAAAATCATAAGCATTATCTCCCCATTTTGTAGTATATCCTACAAAAGCTTCTGATTTATTTCCTGTACCACAAACTCTATAACTCATACTTGAACCAACTGCATATAAAGTAGTCATCCTAAGCCTTGGAGGAATATTAATTTTAGCATCAATAGATAATTCATTTTCATTAATTTCCTCTATTAGACCCTTATATGCATTTTCAATATTAATAATTTTATAATTAATCCCTAGAATATCTACTACCTTTAAGCTATCAGAAATATCCTTTTGCTCCCCATTAGGCATTAAAACTCCAAAGACCTTTTCTTTCCCTAATGCCTCAACTAATAACTTTGCTGTAATTGTACTATCTTTTCCACCACTTATACCAATTATTGCTCCCTTGGCATTTGGTTGATTTTCAAAATATTCTTTAATCCAATTTATTATATTTTCACTTACTCTATCTGCATTAAATTTTTTTCTCATATTACACCCCATTAAAAGCTTTTATGAAGTCTATTTCTTATCTCTGATAATGAATAATCCTTTAAAAGCTTACCATCCTTAAATACAAGTTCTAACAAGTTATCTTTCTGATCTTCTTGTTCTTTTATAGTTAATTCATCCTTATATAAAACATCTTCTTCATCTTTATATACATAACACATTCCCTTTTGTGATTTTTTAAAATTCCCAGAATCAGTTTTAGGATCCTTAAATATAAATTTTTCTTCATTATTAATTACTGCATGTGTTGCTTTTAGTGCAAATCCGAATGTATCTCTAGTATTATATTGGTATGTGTAGGAGCCAATACCAAATACACAATTGTTAACTGCAAATCCCTTTTCCTCTAATCCCTTGCATATTTCTTCACATCTTTCTATAGTTATACTATCACCATAAATTGTTCCTATTTTATTATTTAAAACCTTATATCCTTTTGAATTGATTTCACCACCAAATATCTCCCATAAAAGTTCTACAGTTCCCTTATATTCTTCACTACCCTTAGTAGCATTTTTATCTCCACATATTATTTTTACTGGATCCCCACTATCCCCTCTAATAACTATTTTACCTTCTCTATTTAAAATATCTTCTTTTAATCTTGGAAGTATTTTGGTTATAACATTCCAATAATCATAAGTGTCAGATACTATACTTAAGGTTCCACTTGGAAATACTTCTGTAATTAATCTTTTATATGCTAAATACTCATCTTCTCCATAACTACACATTACACTATGCTCTGTTGAAGGAGTTCCAAGTCCTACTATTTCATCTTCTATATTGCAATTATAATATTTTTCTAAAAAGTCTATTGCTGGTATTGTTGCCGTTCCAATAAACGAAAGCAAGTGGGCTGCTCCACTAAACTCAGCACTTTCTAAAGAACTAAAGCCCCTCATACTGAAATCCCCACAAGCTCTTTTAACATCACCATTATCTACAGTTAGGTTAAAATACTTCTCTACTATCTCCCTATATCTATAACCAATACTTGCACTTGTCATTGGTTGCCATATATTGCAACTCATAAAAGTTTCTAGGTAGTTTACAAGCCAAGCAAAATCTTTATGAGTATTTGTTATTTCAATCATTGGAGTCTTAATATTTACCCTTAAACCTTCTGCTACTGCTTTAATTTGTATTGGTAAATATCCTAAATCATATAATTCTTCAATATGCTTTGTATCTGCTGCTATAGTTCCCATTGTTTTTGAAATAACTCTTTTATATTCTGAAATTACTTCTTGTTTATCTCTATTAAAGAAGTTTTCATTAAAATATTTAATTAAATACTTTTTTATAAATGGTTGTAATCCAAACATAACAACCTTATTAATATCTTCTTTTCTTGACATTCTTGGAGTCCAATAACTTACAAGCTTAGTTAACCCTTCTGCATAACACATATGATGAATTGTTTTGTAAAAATCTGTTAATAGTAATGGGTTTGACATAATTATTCCTCCCTATTTATCACCTTTGCTTGTAACCCTTCTGCTACATCTAAAGTCTTTTCATGCAAACTCTCATCAAAGCTAGCACAAAGTTTTGCATCTATTATAATTTCTGAATTTCTATATTGAGATTGGAATAATACTAAATTAGATATCACACATATATTTGTAACTACTCCAATTATCTCAATTTCATTAATACCATCACCTATCTCCTCTGATATTTTAATCATATCCTTTGGAGATATTCCAAAGCCTTCTTTTTCATAATGGAAGGTATTACTTGAATTTATAAAATCATTTAATCTTCCATATAAATTATGACCATTTGTCCCTTTAATACAATGAGTTATTGGTAGGTTCTTTCCCTCCCTAGTATTAAGGTAATTTTCATAATGAGTATCATATGTGAATAATACTTTTTCTCCATTTTCAAGATACTTATTAATTTTCTCATATATTAATGGTTCTAAAGTTTTAGCTTTTTCAAATCCTAAAGCTCCATCTACAAAATCATTTTGATAATCAATAACTACTAATAATTTACTCATAATTAATCCTCCCTAAATTTCATACATCTTAATTTTTTTATGGCTTCTATTTAAAATACTATTTGTTGTATATATTCCAGTTATTAAATCACTATTTAATAACTTACCTTCAAAGATTGTATTTTCACAATGAGTTACTACTAAATATATTTCAGTTGCTCCCATTTCTTTTAATTTTGATGCTGTTAGTTCAAAAGTTCCTCCTCTTGAACATAGATCATCTACTATAATTGCCTTAAAGCTTTTTTTAGCTATTTCACCATTAATCTCTAACTTTTTAATATATCCAGTGTTGAAATCACGTTCTTTATTGGCAGTTAAAATCTTGTTATAATTGATTTCCTTACCATATCTTTTAGCCGCACCAGCATCTGGATAAACTAAATATACATCATTTTCTTTATTATTCTTATCTTTTAATAATTCTTCAGTTAAAATCTTAGACATATTTACTACCTTTACCCTATCTAATAATGCTGTTGATACATCTGAATGTGGTTCATAAATAGTTACACTTTCAAAATCTAAACTATTTATAAGCTTACATAGATACTTTAAGGTGAATACTCTTATCCCCTCTGTTCTATCCATTCTACTATATGGCAAATACGGTATTAATAAATTACACTTTACTTTTAATTCATCTAAATGTCCTTTTAAAAATATTAAATGTGTTATATCCTCATCACTTTCAAAATTAATCTTTATTTCATTAATATCCTTTATCCTTAAATTATTGCTATTAATCAATACCTCTCCATTGGGAAATTTATTAATCTCTAATTTCTCATCATTAAAATAAATCATTTTATACCCTCCTAATTCTTCAAAACATGAGAAATACTACCTAAAAACTTATTATCTATCTGTTATTATCAGATTGTTAATATGTTATTATAATATTCCTAATACTACTAAATGTCAATATAAATTCCAAATATTTTTTATATTTATTTTATTTAACAATAAAAGTAGCTGCTGCACAATGAAAAATTAAGAATTAAATAGTAAAAATGGCTGTACCAAATTTCTATTATTTTGGTACAGCCTTCTTTTATATTACTACTTTACCTCAAACATATAAAGTGATTGAGTTAAGAAATTATCTTTTTGATCTTCATATACTAGATAAATACTATGAAAAGCTTTATCAAGTTTTGAAATATCAAAAGAAATAACTCCATTTTCATCTACTAATTCATCTAAAGGTAAACTAATAGCTTCAGTACTTGTATTTTTTCTTATAATTATTTCTTTTACTGCTAATTCCTCACCATTTCTGTTTAATACTTTATAATCTAAAGTTATTTTATTATCTTTTGCATATAGCATACCCTCTGCGATTATTTGAGGATTTGCATTTACAT
Organism: Clostridium sp.; assembly: GCA_018372555.1. Taxonomy (GTDB): domain Bacteria; phylum Bacillota; class Clostridia; order Clostridiales; family Clostridiaceae; genus Clostridium. Next base: position 12,290 of record JAHAIU010000020.1, on the reverse strand, counting down.
TAGTTAACTTTTTAAGATTCTTAAGTGGTGATAAATCTTTTATTTCATTATATGATAGGTCTATTGATTCCAGATTTCTAGCATATTTTAATGCTTCTATACTTTCAATACCTTTATTGCTAAATGATACATTTACTAACTTATACATATCACCTATAGTTATATTATCCCTTGATAAGTTAAGCTCTTGTTTTATAGCTGCTTTTAGATATTTATCGGAGATGTTTATTACTTCATTTAAATCTACAGCTTCCTCTAAATTATCTATTGCATTATTTATTTCTTCAATTATAGAGTTTACTTCTTCTTGAATACTTATCTTATCTTCTAATATAATATTTGCTTTATTTAGAGCATTTTCTAATATTTTAAAGGACTCTTCAGTATACTTATCTTTTTCATATTTCTTAGCTTCTTCTATTAATGAAAGCAATCCTTCATAGTTTACTTGTACATCTTTTGCAAAATGAAGTTTAGTATTTCCCCATGTAGCATGGTCTGATCCTATTCCATTTCCACCATCAGTTACTACAAGTTTTAATTCCTTAGCTCCATTAATATCAACTTCTAAATACTTCATAGAATCTCTTGAATTCATTAATCCACTATCAAATTTCTTCTCTCCATCTACATAAACTTGGAATATAACTGATCCTACTGAACCAAACATTTGTCTATCTACTCCTACATATGAGCTGAAATATGAATAGTCTTTATCTGCCAAGTCGTATACTATAGTTGAAGTTGCATGAGCTCCTATACCTCTTTCAAAGGATACTTCATTATCATCTTCATCTGTTAATCTTAGAGCATTATTACTAATTGATATATCTTTTTTAGGAGTAGCATAACTATTTTGAGTAGATTTCCAATCATAATCTGTTAAATAGCTATAATCATTCATATCAACTACTGCTATAGTTCTAGTTTTAACTACTTCATTTCCATCACTATCAGTAACTTTATAAGTAATTGGATATTTTCCTGTTTTATTAAAGTTTACTTTACCAGTTACTTTAACATTTTTAGTTATATCACCGTCTTCAGCATCAATTGCTATAAACTCTTCTTTTAAATCTATCTCCTGCCCAACCTTAGTCGATATTGATTTTGGTATAGTTAATTTAGGCTTTGAATTTGTTATTAAGAATTTTGCCTCACCAAAACTTCCATGGTCTGATGAAATACCATTTCCTGCATTATTAACTATTAACTCTAATTTATTAACACCTTTAACTGGTATCCTTATGAGTTTAGCTTCTGTGTTATATTTCATAATTCCACTATTATAAACTTCTTCCCCATCAGCTAACACTTTAAATATTATACTTGAATTATTTTGCTCTTTTATATTTCTATCTACGCCTATATAAGTTTCAAAATAATCATAATTAGAATTTTCTAAGTTATATACTATTTCTGAATTAGCATGTGTTCCTATACCTTTTTCAAACTCTTTAGTTTCTCCATTTACTAATAATTTTATAGTATTATTAGATGAAGATTTATCTTTTCTAACAGTTTCATAATCTGTTCTAGCTGATTGCCAATCAATATCACTTAAATACTCAGTAGAGCTATATACTACTACTTTTCTTTCTTTAATTGCAACATTATTATCACTATCTGTTACTGTATAAGTTATAGTATATTCTCCAGTCTTATTTATATTGAAATTATCACTATTAATTTTAATATTTTCAGTTATGTTACCATCTTCCTTATCATTTGCAGTAACTCCTGACATTAAATCGAATTCATCCCTTAACTTAACATAAGTTATTTCTTCAATATTTAATGTTGGAAATTTAGCTCTTATTATTTCTTCAGCTTTAGCTAAATCTTCTTCAAATAACTTAGCAGCTGGATGATTCTTAACCTCTTCTCTTAGTGCTTGTACCTCATCTAAAGTATTATAGTTTTCAGTTACTTCAGTTTTAGTACTATCAGTAAATAAGTCATTCTTTATCTTATCTGCTAATCTATCCTCTCCATAAAAGGCAACTTCACCTATACTAGCCCAATCTTGGTTTGCTTCTATAAATTTAAACATAACTCTTCTTGCAGTAGTTTTAGATATTTCAAACTCTACAACATCATTAACATTTCCAGAATATTCACCTTTACCTGCTAATATAAAATCATTTCCTTCTGCCTCTGTAGAAACATAAATTTCGAATTTTTTAGCAAATCCTTTTCCGCCATTTCTTGCTTTATAAGCTACTCTGTTTATTTCCTTACTTTCACCTAAATCAAATATAACTTCATTTTTGAATGTATTACTGTTTGGTTTATTAGTTTCCCAGTGTGTATTTACTTTTTCATCTATTGCATTTCCTATAATAGTACCTGGATAACTTCCAGCATTGTTACTTACTGAAGAAATTCCAATCTTAAATTCTTCATTATACTTATCTAAGTTATCAAATTCACCAAACTTAGATTTAGTTACTATAAAGTCTTCATATACTGTAACATATGCTTTCTTCTCTACTGAATTATTATCCATATCTGTTACTTTATAAACAACTTCAAACCTACCTGTTTTATCTTCTTCATAATTATTTGAAATTATTTCAACTTTTGATATTAAATTACCATCTTCTGCATCAGTTGCTTCAATTCCAGACATAAAGTCTACAACTTCTCCTAACTTATAAACTTTATCATCAACTGAAATAACAGGTTTAGCATTATTTGTAGTTAATCTAGGATTTGCTATTACTGAATGGTCTGAATTATTTCCATTTCCTGCATCACTAACTTTTATTACTAATTGTTTTACACCCTTAACTGGTACATTTATATATACCATATTATCATCATGCTTTAAAACTTCAGTAGTTTCTAGAACTTTACCATCGCCTATTATTTCAAATTTTATACTAGAGTTATTTTGTGCTCCTATTCCTGCATCAACACCTAGTAGAGCTTCAAAGTTATCATAATCTTTTCCTGATAAATTGTAGGTTATTGTACCATTTGCATGTATTCCAAAACCTTTTTCAAAGTCCTTTACTAATCCATTTACTCTACCCTTTATATTAGAGTTTCTTCTTGGATTTCCCCATACTGTTTCAGCAGATGTCCACTCATAATCTGATAAATAATCATAATTACTTACTACTTCAACTTCTAATATCTTACTTACTGATATACCCTCATCACTTACCGTGTACTTAACTTGATATATACCTTTCCTTTTAGTATCTACATTTTGCTCAATCTCAACTTTAGAAGAAATATCTTCACCCTCATAGCTTAATATTTTTACATAGTCTAAAGGATTAAAATCTTCGTTCAATTTTAAAGTAATTTTATTTTGCTGAGCATTAATTCTTGGTGAAAATGATTCTATTACAACAGCTTCACCTGTACCTAAATTAATATCATAAGGTATTACTTCATATTTAGAATTCTTAGTTTTATCTGCATTAGTATCTACAAAAGAACTTGTTGAAGTAAATCCTATTACCTCACCATCTTTTAACACTTCATATCCTAATAAATCTGATTTAACATTATTATCTATATTAAATGTTAATTTAATTCCATTATCTACTCCATTAAGTGATACTTCTAAATTAGTGTCTTTAGTAAATCCATTTCCATTGTAATTAAACTTACTATTATTTAGATACCATATTTTTTTATCTGGCTTTGGATATTGACTAGTTTCTTGTCTAGTTTCTTCATTAACCTCAAATCCATGTCTAGCAAAGTATTCACTTAAATCTTCACCTACTACTTCTGAAGAGAATTTAACTAAATATTGCATCTTAACATTATTAGGATTTTCATTTCCTAAATTAACATTTCTTTCTCTATGTAGTTTATTTAATTCTCCCCAATATCCAGGCTTATACATTTCTAATTGCCAATAGACACCTAACTGTTCAGCTAGTTCACCTTCTGTGTACTTATTAGAATTTTCACTAATAACTTTCTTATAAATTCTGTTTTCAAATGGTATTCTGTTATCTGTCTTATTATAATATGCAGACATATACATAGGTAACATATTATTTGTAACTTCCCCATATAATCTAGCATTTACATCCATTCTATGTCCTATCTCATGATCTAATCCCCAACCTGGCTCTCTAATTAGTAAGCCTGCCATTACATCACGTTGTACTCCTATATGATTGGTATATGCATACATATATCCAAATGGCTGTGCTAATCTAACATTTTCCCTTATATATTTAGGGTCATTTTGCTCATTGCTACCATCTAATCCATAGTATCTAAAAAGCTCTTCCATATGATTATTATATCGGTTTATTGTATCTAGTGGGTTTGCACCTTGTTCTATATATGCTTCATATGCACCTGTAGCAGTACCTGTCCACACTAAATGGTCACTTACAAATTCGAAAACATCTAATACTTCTCTATCTGATACATTAGGATTTTTAGCTATATCTTCATCTATTGCTTTCTTATACTCTATTAAAAATTCTTTAAATTCATCTACATTAGTATCTTCTGTTAGAAATGGATATTTATCTCCTGAAGCAAATCTAATTACTGGAGCTTTTGATTGCTGCTCACTAGTATATGGGTTTATTATGTATATTGATCCTCCTCTAGTTACCTCATGATTATACCAGTTATCAATTGCTATATCAGGAACAGTTATTACATTTTTACCTGGTTTTAAATCCACTGTTCTCATCCAGTTAGCAAAACTTCCTTCTTGTTGAGAAAATGCTAACTTTGGCATTGGTTGACTTGGATCAGCATCTACATAAACTGTTATTTCGTCACCTGGTTTTGCAGATATTCCTGTAGGTTGATTATTATTACCAAACCCAAACTTTAAATTCTTATTAGCATGTGCTACCATATCTCCATGTTGCTCTGCTGTAATAACTTTAACAGTCTCTAACTCACCATTAAGTATTTTATGTGCTAACTCAAATGATTCTTCAAATGAACTTTCTAAAGGATGTCCTTTAACTTCATTTTCTAAAGCTTGTAACTTATCAATACTATTAAATTCTTCTGATAATTCATTCATTAATGCATTTGTAAATAAACTATCAACTTTATCACTTACTTTATCTTGCTTATAAAATGCTATCTCTGATAATGTAGCCCAATTTTGATCTGAATTCTTAAACTTAAATTTTATTCTTTTAAATTTAGTTGGATTAAACTTTGCTTCAACCAATCCAGATACTTTATTATGATTACCAGTTGCGACAAGCTGATATGTATCTCCTTTAGATGTTGTAGATCCATATATTTCAAATTCTTTAGCAAATCCTTTATTATCAGATTTTCTTGCTCCGTATACTACTCTATTTAATTCTACAGTTTCTTTAAATTCTATCTCTACTTCATTGGTAAAATCATTGGTATTATATTTATTAGTTTCCCAATAAGTATCTAAATTACCATCTATAGCATTTGTTATTACTTGTCCTAAATAATGATTTCCATTATTTTTAATACCCTCTATATTCTCATTATCCATTCTAAATAAATTCGAATACTCTTCATTAGAATAATGCTCAAACTGTTTTGTAGTTGCTACTGAAGCTTCTATTTTTTGTTGATTTACTAATTCTCTTGCATTTGCTATATCTTCTTTAAAATCTTCATAAAATGGATGATTTTTAACTTCTTCTTCTAAAACATTTAGTTTGTCAACACTATTAAATTCTTCACTAACAATACTCATTGTGCTATCAGTAAATAATCTTTCAATTTTTTCTGCTAATTCATCTTGAGTATATAGTCCAAATTCCGCTGCACAAGCCCAATCCTCATAAGCTTTTTTAAATACAAACTTAACTCTCTTAAACTCTGTTGGATTAAATCTAATTTCTACAGAATCTTGAGTTAATTCTGATGAACCACTTGATACTAATTCAAAAGTATCTCCCTTAGTAGTTCTTGATGCATATATATCAAATTGCTCTGCAAATCCTCTATTAGTTCCACGTGGTGCAGTATATACTATCCTATTTAATGTAGTAAGTTCATTTAATTCTATTACTACTTCATTAGTAAAGCTTGTACTATTTTTTTCATTTGAATGCCATTTTGTATTTATATTTCCATCTATAGCTTTATCTATTGAGTTATCCGAATATTGACCACCATTTGTTGTTATTGATTTTATTTTACTAGAATCAATTTTATAAGTTTCATTATATGATGGAATTAATGCACTATTCATATCTTTAAATTTAGATACTTTTGCATCAGTATAAACAACTTTTTTATTTTCTATAATTAACTTTGCATTTTCTATTTCCTCTTTAAAATTGCTATAAAGAGGATGCTTTTTAGCTTCATTTTCTAAAGTCTCTAGCTTTTCTATTGTATTAAACTCTTCACTAACTTTACTCATCGTAGCATCAGTAAATAACTTATCCATTTTATCACTTACTTCATCTGTTTTATAAAACATAAACTCAGATGCTGAAGCCCAATCTTGATTAGCTTTTTTAAATACAAACTTTACTCTTTTAAATTTTGTTTCATTAAATTTAATTTCTACTATATCACCAGTAGATCCTGTATATTCTCCAGTACTTACTAAAGTAAAGTCATCTTCTTCATCAGTTAAAGATCCATATATTTCTAGCTCCTGAGCAAAACCTTTTCCTTTAGCTGATGATTGCCTAGCGGCATATACTATTCTGTTTAAAGTAGTCTCTTCCTTTAATTTAAATACTATTTCATTTGTAAATTCAGAGCTATTTCTATTACCTGTTTCCCAATGTGTATTAAAATTTCCATCTATAGCTTTATCAATAGTAGATGAAGAATTATAATTACCACCATTATTAGTTATAGATTCAATATTTGAATTATTCATTTTGAAAACTTTATCATAAGCATCTATATTACTGCTATTTAACAGTTCAAACTTACCTATAGTTGCTTTAGTAGATTTAGCTTCCACTGTTGCTGTTATATTTTTTGATATTTCATCAGCTAAAACTTTTAGTGATGGTGATGAAAAATTAGTAATTACTGCTGCTAAAATTAATGCAGCAATTTTTCTTTTATTCATTGTTTCCCCTCCTGATTATTATTCCCCTCAGAAGCACATTAAAAAAAGCTACTCCAAGGAGTAGCTTTTATTATACATATTAATTAATATTTTACATGAGAAATAAACCCATAAATACCAATTAATTTTTCAAACAAAAAGTATAATGTACTCTTTGGCAACTGGCTGACTTAGTTATAAACCTTAGTCCCTATAGCTTTGCGTCTCTAAGTTTCCCTAGATTTGCCTATTTAATTTTATTACATTAAGAATTCTACCATCTTTTTACTTATATTTCAACATTATTTTAATAATTATTATAATTTTTATTAACATTTTAAATTAATGTGAAATTTATATATTTACCTATATTGTAACTAGGTTAACTTTCCAATTTATAAAATAATTGTAATTTAATAACCATTCTTCTAAATAGGAAACTTCAGCTAAATCCATATCAGAAATACTTTACCTATAATACTGACTTTTTTAATAGATGATTTAAAAAAAGTTTAATCAGTGTTATGCCAATTAAACTTTTTAACTATTCTATCTATTAATTCACTATGTTTTTTAATAGGTTTTCTTCCAAATAGATTTGCTAAACATAATAAGCATTGGGTAAATTTCTAACCTACCAGCAAGCATACAGAATGATAATACTATCTTACTTATAGGTGAAAATGCTGAAAAATTCCCTGTAGGTCCAACCATCTCCAAACCTGGTCCTACATTACTTATTGAAGTTAACACAGCAGTTGATGTAGTAATTAAATCAAATCCATCTAAAGAAACAATTACAATACCAATAAGTGTTATCACAAGATATGCGCCTAAAAATAAGAACACACCTGAAATGATTTCTTCATCTACTACCTTACCATCCATCTTCACACTTTGTATTCTCTTTGGATGAAGTATCTTATCTATTCCACGTCTTATAGCTTTTAACATTATTACTATTCTTGTAGTCTTTACTCCTCCACCAGTAGATCCAGCCATAGCTCCTGATATCATAAGAATTAATATTATAACTTTACTTAAGGTTGGCCATAGATTAAAGTCTACTGTTGCATAACCTGTAGTTGTTATTATTGATACAACTTGGAAGGATGACTGTCTAATTGACTCTTCTATTTTTCCATTATTAATACTTAATATATTTATAGTAATAAATACTATAGATACACAAATCATCAATAAATAATACCTTAATTCCTCACTCTTAAAGAAACTTTTAATACTTCCTCTTGCTATTTGGAAGAATAAAGCAAAATTTACTCCAAAAAGCATCATAAATATTGTAATAATCCACTCACTTGCTGGATTATTAAAGGCAGCAACACTTGTATTCATATTAGAGAATCCACCTGTTCCTGCAGTTCCTAGTGCATGTATTATAGCATCATAAAATGAAAGTCCTGCAAACATTAATAAAACAGTTTCTACTATAGTTAATAAAAAATATATTAGATAAAGTATTTTTGCTGTTTGGCTTAACTTAGGAACAATTTTACTTGGATTAGGTCCCGGACTTTCTGCCCTTAATAGATATATTGTATTAGAACCTAAAGAAGGTGCTAAAGCTAATATAAATATTAAGAATCCCATTCCTCCTATCCAGTGAGTGAAACTTCTCCAAAATAATATTCCTCTAGGTAGGGATTCTATTTCAGTAAGTATTGTAGCACCAGTTGTTGTAAATCCTGATACAGTTTCAAAAAATGAATCTATAAAAGATGGTATCGCTCCACTTATTACAAAAGGAAGTGCTCCAAAAACTGCTATTACAACCCAAGATAATCCTACAGTAAAGAATCCTTCTTTTGCATACATTTCATTATCTTTAACTTTTATCCTGCGTAATCCAAATGCTAGTGGTAACATTAATATTATAGTGTAGAGAAAAGAATTAGCATCTCCATCTCCAAAAAATAAAGCTACACCAAATGGGATTATCATAAGTAATAGCTCATATAATAATACATTTCCAATAAATCTTAACACCATTTTATAATTCATTTTTTCTACCACCTACGAAATATATCATCAATTTGTACTATCTTCATATTTTTTGATACAATAATTACTCTATCATTTACCTTTAAGTAGTCATCACCTGTTGGAATAATAATCTTATTATTTCTAACAATTGTGGCTACTAATGCATTTTCATTAAATTCTATATTCTTAAACTTCTCATTTATATTAGTAGTATCACTACCTACTATAAATTCTACTGCTTCAGCTTTATCATTACAAATTCTATATATATTTTCTATAAAACTCTTTTTCTTATTCTTTAAAGATCTTACATATTTCAATATTTTATAGGCAGTAACAAGCTTTGGATTTACCATAGTGTTTATACCAACAGCTTTTCCTATATCCCTATAATTATCTCTTGTAATTTTAGTAATTACATTACTTACAGATTTATTATATGCTAAGATAGAAGCTATTATATTATCTTCATCTCTTCCTGTTAATGTAATAAAACTATCAACCTCTAATAAACTTTCAGATAATAAAAGTTCCTCATCCATACCATCCCCATTTATTACTATTGAGTTTGGTAAAAGTTCATTAAGTTCCTCACATACAGTTAAATCTCTCTCTATTATTTTACAGCTAACTCCTACTTCATTGATAATTTTAGCAAGATAATATGCAATCTTACCTCCACCAACTATCATAGCTCTCTTAACTTTTTTCTTATACTTTCCAAGCTTGTTAAATAGATTTTGAATATCCTTATGTTCACCTATTACATATACTCTATCTTCTCTATTAAAAACATAGTCTCCCTTTGGTAGGATAAAATCGTCATTTCTTTCTACCCCACAAAAAAGTACATTACCTCTAATAAATCCAAGATCACTAATTCTCTTTCCTTCAAGGGCTGTATCTTCAATTTTGAATCCAACTAAATTTACCTTTCCATCAGAAAAATTATCTATGTTACATACTGATGGATATTTAATTAATTTAGCTATTTCTATTGCTGCAGCCTTTTCTGGATTAATAACTAAATCTATACCAACTGCTTCAGTTAAAAGGGTTATTTCTTCGTCATAACTTGGATTTCTCACCCTTGCCACTGTATACTTTGCTCCTAATTTTTTTGCTGCAAGAGAGCAAAGCATATTTAATTCATCACTATCTGTAACAGATATTAATAAGTCTGTCTCCCTTACTCCTGCTTCTTCAAGAACCTTTAAACTTGTAGCATTGCCTTTAACGCACATTACATCAAGATTATTATTTACATGCTCTAAGGCCAAGTCTTTCTTATCTATTATGGTAATATTATCTCCATCGATGGACAGGTATTGAGCTAAAGTATATCCGACCTTTCCTGCACCAACTATAACTATGTTCATCTTATATCTCCTTATGTTTAAATACTAATTAGTTATATAACAAATCAATTATACAACACAATAATTATTTATTCTATCCATAAACTGAATTTTAAATAGATACTTTTCTAAATTATCCTCACCCTAAAATTGGTACTTTTACTCCCCACGTAATATTTCCTGATAGTCTGAAGGCAACTACTGTCTTACCACTTTTAAGTATTCCCCTAAGGCATTCCAGCTATAATTACAGCTTTCCTTAAAAATAGTGGTCTTTCATTTTTCATAATCTCTTGCTTATCATCATTACTACTCCTTTATAATAATTTTAAAAACAAAAAGCCCCTGTAGAAATCTATTCTACAGGAGCAAAATTACATTTCACGATACCACCCTTTTCCCCTAAAATGTCACCATCCTAGGCTCTTCAAGTACACCATCACCATAAAATCAAGTAATTAAAACTCATTAAATTCCACCTTTGAAAAAGTCAATTATTTTTCTTCTTAAATGAATAATATGAAAATATGCTTATCACCAAAACAATAACACCTAAGACATAATCCTTAATTACATTTATCATTTTAAATTACCCCCTACATCTCAAAACATAAGCTGGTGGTAAATTTATTATTACTCTTTCATAACTAATATTATCAAAATATTCACTGAATAAACCTAATTTAAATAATGTATATTGAAATGTTATAAACTCTGTATTTGCATTTAATAGCATTTTGGTTTTGCTTAAAATAGTATTTGATATTTCTTTAGGCAAGGAAGAAAAAGGAAGTCCTGATACAATATAATCCACTTTATATATAGAGTGCTCATTTAGAATTTCATCTATGTACTCAGCGCTATCATTTACAATTATTACATTATCTTTATGTCCATATAAATCTACTAATATATCATAAAATTCTTTATGAATTTCTATAAGCACAACTATAGCGTCTTCTCTTATTCTAGATAAAATTTTTTCTGTAAAGACACCTGTACCAGATCCATATTCAATAATACACTTAGCTTTTTTAAAATCTATTGTGTCTACCATCTTATTTGCTAAAAATTTACTACTTGGAGCTACTGCCCCAACATACTTTGGATTTTTTATATATTTAAATAAAAACATAAGTAAATCGCCCCAATCTATTATTAATAAAATATTATATTTGTATATTTCTTATATCTTCTATTATTAGTTCTTCTTTTAATCTATAGCGTTCAAATAACTCCTCTAGTGATACACTATTTGTAAACTCTTTTTTTGCTCCATAGTTTAGTACCTTCATATCCTTATCCCCATAGAATTTAGCTATCTTTTCACCCACTTAGTTGCTTCAAGCATTCCTAAATTCTAACCAAAATGCCCACCTATCTTACTTACCTTCTTAATTAATACTTCTCTTACTTCATCAGCTAAAAGATTTAATTCCTCTTTTGATAGATCTTTTAAATACTTTGGCTCATTTATTTTACTTAAAATTTTATTTTCCATTTTAATCCTCCTAAATTTCATCTATTTTAATACTACTCGTTAAAGTTAACTCTAAGTCAATACTTTTTAGCAATTATTTTTTATATTTCTCAATTCCTTTTTTAAGTCTCTGTAATCCATCTTAAAGTGTACTTATTGTGCAAGCGATAAATATCGAGTGTTTAGTAAATCATCTAAATACGTTTTATCGAAAGTCCAAGAAATTATTAGTAAATATAAGATATAAATAATAGCTATATAATCAGTATTATGCACTACTTATATAATATAAAAAGGATATATCTTATTGATTTATTTTCAATAAGATATATCCTTTAGCTTATTTTACTCTATTTTTCTAGCTGGAAACTGTATTTCTGTAAGCCAATCATCTGCAAAATCTTTACTTCAAATCCTATTATATATGATTCCT
>JAHAIU010000316.1 GCA_018372555.1 Clostridium sp. | reverse complement strand
GTTCTTCTCTCCTTTTCTAAGGGGGTATTATTTAGTTTCGCAAACCTATTGTATTTCCTTTGGTTGAGAAGAGCAATGTTCATATAACTTAACAGATCGGTATTTTTGAATAGGAGGGCAATATGAAAACTATAAATTTGAAAGAGCACAATAAAAAGTATATAGAAATTTCAAAGAAAGCAGCAGAAGGAATATATCCATCTAAGAAAGTCGCAAAGATTGGCTCTATTGCAGGCCTAGGTATAGGTGGAATTTTAGTTATAGGCGGAATATATGGATTAACTCAAGGTGCTATATTTGGTACAGGGACAATAATTGTTGGTGTAGTTACAGGGATTTCTAATATTATTAATTTAAAAAGAATTGAATCTAAGTAAACTAAGGAGCTGTATAGATTGAATTATTAAACTCAATCTTATACAGCTCTTCTTCTATTTAATAATTCCAATTGAAAATACAAACATAGCTAATAATTGCTGTCATTATAGTTGAGGATTATTTAAAAGTTATTATTATTTAATATAAATTATCTATATATTTTAAATATTTAGGTATATAATAATATCATAGTAGTAATTTAAAGGAGGATATTGATGGTTTTATTTGAAGTAAATTATTTCTCAAATGCATTAGGTATTAATACTAATTTAAATGTTCTTATTCCTCAAAGAAAAACAAATCAAATAGATGATGAGGATTATGATAATTATAATAAGAATGGATATCCAGTAATATATTTATTACATGGTTTAGGAAATGATGAAAGTATTTGGATGCGTAGAACCTCCATGGAAAGGTATGCATCACAGTATGGGTTTGCGGTAGTTATGCCAACGACTCAATTAGGAGGCTATAGAGATACTGCTTATGGTCCTAAATATTGGACATTTATTTCAGAAGAACTTTCTGACTTTTGTAAGGAGCATTTTGCTAATATATCAGATAAAAAGGAAGATACATTTGTAGTGGGAGCATCTATGGGGGGACATGGAGCCTTTAAGTTAGCTTTATCCAAGCCAGAAAGATTTAAGGCAGCTGCGTCATTATCAGGTCCATTAGAAATTGCAAGCGATTCTAATATTAAAAGATTTAAAAGTAGAAGACCTTTTTGGGAGGGGATATATGGAAAACTTGAAAATATAAGAGGCTCTGAAAGTGATTTAGTTTATCTTGCAGATTCCATATTAAAGGATAAGGAAATTAAAATTAAAGAAAGACCTAGGCTTTATTCATGGTGTGGAACAGAAGATTTTTTATATACATGTAATTTGGAATTTGAGGATGAAATGAAGGCTATTGGAATGGATTTAGATGCTAATCATTCAGAGGGAGAGCATAATTGGGCATGCTGGGATAGAGAAATACAAAAAGTATTAAAATGGTTTAGTGATTTAAGAAATGAATAAAAAATAGAGATGAGAGAAGAATTTGGACACTGGGAAATTAGAGCTATACCTTATATTTGGATTATGTGATGAGTCATTTTCAATAGTATATGCTAAATAACTACTAGGAGGAGTAAGTAGTAGGTGGTTTAGATTTTTTATGACTTTACTTAATTATATTTTAGTTCAGGTGGTTTTTGTTTGAAAGCATGTTGGATATTACCTATAGATTATATAGTAGAAGTATAAGGAGTTTTAATTAATCTAATTAAAGAATTAGTAGTTACAAATATAAAAGCAGAGGTACTTTTATTCTATATTTATAAAAGTATTAATGTATATAATTAAATTCTATTAAGAAGAGAAAAGTAAAGGTTTATCTTCTTAATAGAGTTTTTTATTTTAAGTGATATATAACTTCAACAAAGAATTATATTTTACATAAAAAGAATAAAATGGTAATATAGTTGGTAACCCAAATTTTTAAATGAAAAAGGTTAATTTAAAATAGATTAATTACTTTAGGGTTCAGGAAGAAATAGGATAGATATAAAAATGTATAATTGATTAGTTTAGTGAGGTGGAAAATATGGAAGAAAAAATTAAAGCATTAAAGGCAGCATTTCCATTAACTATTCCTGTTTTTACAGGTTTTATTTTTTTGAGTATTGCCTATGGCATATTAATGAATAGTAAAGGTTATGGAATTGGCTGGACACTTTTAATGAGCTTAGTGGTTTATGCTGGGTCAGCACAATTTGTAGCTGTTACCTTTCTTACTACTGCTTTTAATCCTATATACGCATTATTAATGACATTAATGATAAATGCCCGTCATTTGTTTTATGGTATTTCAATGTTGGACAAGTATAAGGATGCTGGGAAGTTAAAGCCATACCTTATATTTGGATTATGTGATGAGACATTTTCAATAGTATGTGCTAAGGAACCGCCAGAAGGAGTAAGCGATAAGTGGTTTAGATTTTTTATAACTTTACTTAATTATACATATTGGGCAGTGGGGTCTGTAATTGGTTCATTACTAGGTAATGTGGTTACATTTAATACTAAGGGATTAGATTTTGTTTTAACTGCATTGTTTGTAGTAATATTTGTTGGACAATGGAAAAGCAATAAGGATCATAAAGCAGCTATAATCGGTATTTTATGCTCAGTAGTTTCTTTAGTTATATTTGGGCCAAGCAGCTTTATAATTCCTGCTATGATTGCAATTATAGCTGTATTATTAATAACTCAAAAGAGATTTGAAGAAGAGGAAAATCTAAAAGAGGAGGGAATTCAATGACTTTAACACTTATGCAAACATTAATTATAATTCTTATGGTAGTTATAGGGACGATGATTACCAGATTTTTACCTTTTATATTGTTTAAAAATCATAATAAGGATAATACATATATAAATTATCTTGGAGAAGTATTGCCTTATGCAGCAATAGGACTTTTAGTAATTTATTGTCTTAAGAATGTAAGTTTTACTAGCCCTGCACT
>JAHAIU010000315.1 GCA_018372555.1 Clostridium sp. | reverse complement strand
TAATTTAGATATTCCTGTATATATTCTTTCTAGTTTATCATTAGTAGATATGCTAGTGTCTATAGAATCAAAATTATTATTTTCTATGTTTTCAATAATGTCATTTAAAGGTTTAACTACTATGTGACTAATAAATCCTGAAATTAATCCAGCTATTCCACCCAATAATACACCTTTAAGTAATCCTACCATCGGTAATCCTACTAAAGTAACTACTATAAATATTGGAACTCCAATCTTTAATTCTATGCTCTTAAAACCAAAGTTAGATAAAGCTCTACTGATAAGATACTTCTTATTTAAATGAATGTTATTTTCAAATTCTATATATACTGTAAGTTCTCCCTTATTTCTTCCTACTTCTTCAATCTTTACTTTCTCATCAAAGAACTTAACGCTTCCCCATAGTAATCCTAAGAAATAATCAAAAAGTTCTCTATCTGATCTATAAGTAAGGTTAATTCCCTTTTCTGACATTTGTTTAATTTCCATTATTGGGGGCTTGGCACCTCTTATTTTCTTCATTATTATGGCATGAACAAAGTTAAGAGAATTTAAAAATCTATAAAGATTTACCCTTTTAAAGAAAACCGGATAGTCTTCTGCAAATTTATTCAAATTATTTTCTCCAATGATTCTCCAAAGCTCATTTATAGGTGTTCCTACATTTCCAGCAATTACCCCCATGAACTTAAATATCTTTTCATCCTCTACATCATCTAAAGGACTAAAAACTATATCTTCTGGCCAATTAACAACTTTTAAAGATTTTCTAATTTGCTCATTTCCATATAAATCCCTACATGTTCTAATCCATGTGGATACTACTGTCCCCTTCATTGTTCCCCTCCTATATAATAACCTATTACCGACAAAAATAGCGCAATACACTTATTATATACCTATTATCGACAAAAAAATAGATATATAGAAAAAAATAGATGAATTGGAAAATTTCCAATTCATCTATTTTATATAAAATCATCAAAATAATTAAATTTAGGAATTTTATTACTATCATATCCATCAAAGGCTGTTGGTGGTATAAATATTCTCTCCACAGGGTTTATTCCGCCTCTATAGCCCCCTCTTAGTTCTGCTATTCTAGTAACTCCTACATAAACATCAGATATCTTATACCATGTGGCATAATCTACTATACCTGTCTTTGGTAAGTTAAATACTCCTTGGAAAACACTAACTGCCTCTGCAGTCTTAGGTCCAAACACGCCATCTTGGGCTACTTTAGGAATCAATGGATAGTTTTGAGCTATCCTATTTAAATATTCTTGAATTGATCTTACTTCATTTCCTGATGAGCCAACAGTCAAATCATATCCTGGGAAGGATTTTGGTATCCCTTTAACTTGCTCTGCTGTTACTAATTCAATGTCATTACCATAGAAATTAGTTAATATATCGAATGGAGCCCTTCCTTGATCTCCTAGGTACTTACTTCCCCATTGAGTCATCCATCCTGGGCAAGTTACATTTTTACCATCACAATATTGTGTAAGAAGTGGCTGTTTTTTACCTATTCTTCTTATATAAGTAGAAAATATATCATCTACAACAGCACTAATACTTTCAAATATGTTTCTTCCATAAGTAAATGCATGATCATATGCAGTTGAAGTAGTAATATCAAAGTTCTTTCCCTTTCCTCTATACCATTCAGTATATATTCTATTTAATGTAAAGGAAATTATAGCATAAATATTTGCTCTAATAGTGCTATCTGGCCAAGTTGAATAAATCTCACATGATGCAACATTCTTTATATAATCTTTATAAGGAATATTATAATTAGGTGCTGATGTGTTATTAGGTCCTCCAGCATGAACCACTATAAATTCTGGAATAACTGGTTTTGATAAAACTACTCCACTAGTTGGTGGTGGAAGTGGCTTATCAACTTCTTCTGGAATTTTCGCTGGATAATTACCATTTAACGTATTTGGTCCAATATTTATAACTTCATTAATATTTCCACCTTGGAAACTGGATGGTGCATTTGCGGTATTAGGGGGAGTTTCTATTGTTTCCATCCTAGTTAAAATCCCAGAACTCTCTATTAGGTTACATTGCTGAATTGATAATTCTCCTGGGAATACTTGACATCTGTTTATTAAAATACTTTGGAAACCTTCTCTTTCAACTAATATGTCATACATGCTATAAGGAACTTGCCCTGTTGGTTGTTGAGAATATGCTAATGGCGGTGCATCTAATTCTACTATTTCGGATTCTCCCATAGAATTAGTTGATAATGAAATTGTTTGAGAAACTGCTCCTTCGGCAGATGGTCTTATAGTTATTTTAGAATTATCTACAGGTATATAACTATCGCCTAAAAAACACTGTATTTTTAAACTTCCCTTTTCAGCCATATATTTCTCCTTTAATTATTTTCCTATATCCAATATATGCCCCATATAGTAATTTTGTTCAAATTTATTGTTATCTTTACATGCCTTTCGGTTTACTAATAAATAATTCTCCTACTTTATATTCTTCATTAAATCTTGTCTGAGTAACTCCTCCAGATAAGTTTTCCCTAATAGCATCAAATACCCCCTTCATATTTAATGTTCCATATCCCCACTGCTGATTAGGATATATATCTCCCGCCCTCATACTTGCCCCTCTTATAAGATAAGTTCTCATCTCTGTTGAGTATAGCCTTGGATAATTCCCATTAACTATTCCCCATTGAAGAATAAGAGCACAACATCCAGTAGTCACTGCTGTTGAAACAGATGATCCACTTATAGTTTTTGTTGCTCCCCCCGGGGTGGTTACTATTGCATTTATTCCTCCTGCAGCGATATCTGGTTTTATCCTACCATCTCTAGTGAAACCTCGTCCTGATTGCCCTACAGTTGCATTATTAACTTGATTATAAAAAGAAGG
>JAHAIU010000019.1 GCA_018372555.1 Clostridium sp. | reverse complement strand
GATTTGTAATAAAAAAATAATTATGATATAATTCCACTTAGGTTAAAAATTTTAGATTAATGTTGGGAGGAATTAAAATGTCAGGACATTCAAAATGGCATAATATTCAAAATAAAAAAGGAAAAGTAGATGCAAAAAGAGGAAAAATCTTTACAAAGTTAGGTAAAGAAATTGTAATTGCAGTTAAAAATGGAGGCCCTGTTCCCGACAACAATCCAAAATTAAGAGATGTAATTGCTAAAGCAAAGGCTGCAAATATGCCTAATGATAATATAACAAGATCAATTAAAAAAGCTTCAGGTGAATTATCAGCTGTAAATTATGAAAGCATTGTTTATGAAGGATATGGTCCATCAGGAGTTGCGGTTATAGTTGAAACTTTAACTGATAATAAAAATAGATCAGCGGGGAATGTAAGAAGTGCATTTACTAAAGGTGGTGGAAACATGGGAGCAACAGGTTGTGTTAGCTTTATGTTCCAAGAAAAAGGCGAAATAGTAATAGAAAAAGAAGATAAAGATGAAGATGAAATAATGATGCTTGCTTTAGATGCTGGAGCAGAAGACTTTGTAGCTGAAGAAGAAGTATTTATAGTAACTACTACACCAGAAGACTTTGGCGCAGTAAGAGAAGCTTTAGAATCAGAGGGATTAGAATTCTTAGAAGCAGCAGTTAAGATGATACCAGATACTTATACTGAACTAAATGAAGATGATGCTAAGAAATTCCAAAAGATGTTAGACTTACTTGATGATGACGATGATGTTCAAGAAGTTTACCATAATGCTGAGTTCCCAGAAGGATGGGACGAATAAGGTTAATTGACAATTAATAATTAACAATGAATAATTGAGGATGTGATTTATCCAAAATCACTGAATTAAAGAGTTTTTAATTTCATTTTTGATTATAATATTAATTTGTAATATGTTTTTTTAGAGTATAGAGACTGTAGAGATAAATCTCTGCGGTCTTTTTTATTTAGGGTTAAAGCTTTAAAATAACGCATAAAATTGAGAATAAGAAAGCTTTAATATAAAAATTTAACTTGTTTAAATTTTGTGGGAACTAATGAGAATTATAGAAATGAATGATTTATTTCAAAAATTTAAATTGTCTAAATTTTAACCTTAACTGTTAATTATTAATTGCTAATTGTTAATTGAAAAACCTTGTATTTGTGACGTTTTATAATTAAATTAAAACTAATTTGATTTATTTACATATGAGGGCTAAATTAAGAGAATTTCGGTAAAAATAAAGAAATTGACAGTAAAATTTCAGGAATATATAATTAAGCATAAATTGATAAAATGGATACGATATAGAATATTACTTATATTATGAAGGAGATCTTTATTATGGGAGTATTAAAGAAAATAAGCCCTGGTAGAATCATTGTTTTAGGGTTTTTTTCAGTTATTTTGATTGGAGCACTCTTATTAAAATTACCTATTTCAATAAGAGATGGACAAACAGTCACCTTTGTAGATGCTTTATTTACTTCAACTAGTGCAGTTTGTGTTACTGGATTAATAGCTGTTGATACAGCAGATACCTTTACAGTTTTTGGACGAACTGTAGTAGCTCTTTTAATTCAAATTGGAGGACTTGGGGTAACTTCAGTAGGTGTTGGGTTTATATTACTTATGGGTAGAAAAGTAGGTATTAAGGAAAGAATGCTTATTAAAGAATCCATGAATTTAGATACAATGCAAGGCTTAGTTAGGTTAGTTAAAGCAGTATTAATTATGACATTAATCTTTGAATTAATAGGTACTATATTAAGCTATATAGTCTTTTCAAAAGACTATAGTCCATTAGATGCTTTGGGAATTAGTGTTTTCCACTCAGTAGCAGCCTTTAATAATTCAGGTTTTGATATATTAGGAGGACTTCAGAATTTAATACCTTACCAAAGTAATATATTATTAAACCTTACAACTTGTGGACTTATTATATTTGGTGGGTTAGGATTCTTAGTAATTAGAGAAATAATAGTATATAAAAAGTTTAGTAAATTTAGTTTACATACTAAAGTAGTTATTGTAATGACTACCTTCTTACTTATAGTTGGAACTGTATTCTTAAAGGCAACTGAAGATATTTCATGGCTTGGAGCCTTTTTCTTTAGTACTTCAGCAAGAACAGCAGGATTTAGCACTTATCCATTAAGTAACTTTACAAATGCAGGATTATTTACTTTAACAATTTTAATGTTTATTGGTGCTTCACCTGGATCTACAGGAGGGGGTATAAAGACTACTACAATGTTTACTTTATTTAGAAGCATATATAGTACAGCAACTAATAAGTACTGTACCGCTTTTAAGAGAAAGATACCTGCTAATACAATAATTAAGGCTTTCAATTTAATAATTTTAGCATTATTAGTAGTTTGTGTTGGAACATTTATGTTAAGCGTTTTAGAGCCAAATTACTCATTTATGCAATTATTATTTGAAACTACTAGTGCCTTTGGTACAGTTGGATTATCTACTGGAATAACACCAGATTTAACTGATCCTAGTAAGATAATTATATCTATAATAATGTTTATCGGTAGACTTGGACCTATGACTATGGCAACTATTTGGTCCTTTAAACAAACTCAAGGTGCTTCTTATTCAGAAGAAGCAGTAATTATAGGATAGGGGGAAATATTATGTTTAATCTTAAACCAGCAGTAGAATTTGGAATTATAGGAATAGGTAGATTTGGATTTGCCTTAGCTAAAACTTTAATTGAAGCAGGAAAAGATGTTGTAGTATTAGATAGTGATGAATATAAAATAAAGCAAATTAGATCATATACAGATAATGCTTTTGTAGTAAATAATTTAAATAAAGAAACTCTATTAGAAACAGGAATACAAAATTGCGATACAGTATTTGTATGTATTGGAGAAAAAATTGATGTAAGTATATTAACGACTCTAAACGTAATTAATATGGGAGTTAGGAGAGTTATTGCTAAAGCTAATACTTACGAGCAAGGATGTGTATTAAAGAAGATAGGTGCAGAAATAGTTTATCCTGAAAATGATATGGCTATAAGAATTGCAAATAGATTACTTAATGAAGAAGCTTTAGAATTTATAGAATTAAATAATGATATTCATATAGAAGAATTAAGAGCTACAAATAGGATAGATGGTAAAAGTATATTAAAATCTAAAATCAGAAATGAGTTCAACTTAAATATAATAGCTGTAGAGAGAGATGAAGAAACTATGATTGAAGTTGATCCAGAATATATTTTAAGAGAAAATGATTTAATTGTAGTTATAGGAAAGAAAGCTAATATAAGAAGGTTTGAAGAATATTTAAACAATTAAAATAGAGAGAATAAAGTAAATATTGTCTTTAAAAGTTTGATATTTTATGATATAATCGGAAGGAATTTGTAATATGGGGGAGATATTATTATGAAGCATATTAAGACAATCAACAAGACTAACATTAAAAACAGCTTAGTTAAGCCAGGCTGTAAAGAATGTGCTAACTCATGTCAATCAGCTTGCAAAACTTCATGTACAGTTGCAAACTTAGAATGTGAAAATTAATTAAGAGAAGGAGCTGTTAGCCAATTAAAAATGAATAATTAAAAATTAATGAAAAAACTTCTTTAGAAGTTTTCAAAGATAAATTATTAATATAATTCCTAAGGAATTACACTAATAATTATTTATTATTAATTGAGCTGTCCTTGTGGGACAGCTCCTTGACTTTTTAATAAAGTGATTCTTATCTTCAGGTGGAGTTTGCTTAAAAGGAATATCCTATCCCATCTGAAGGTTATAAGCACTAATCCAGGCGCGTAGTAGTGCTTAGATCCCACTTATAGAAGGTGGGAGTGTTAGCAATGGTATCGATCGGATAAAACTTTTGGAGGTAATAAAATGTCATTAATACATAAATTTAAGCAAGGTGAAAATTACTTTGTATTAGATGTTAATACAGGAGCAGTTCACATAGTAGATGAACTTGTATATGATTTAGTTCATGATGAAGGAATGAAGAAAAAATCAGAAACAATAGAGTTACTTAAAGGTAAATACGATGAAGAAACTATTGTAGAAGCCTATGATGAAATGGTGGAACTAGTTAAGGAAGGTTTATTATATTCTGAAGACCAATATGAAGATATAGCACATGGATCAATGGATGATAGAGATTATATAAAGGCTGTATGCTTAAATATAATTCATGGCTGTAATTTAAGATGTAAATATTGTTTTGCGGATGAAGGGGAATATAATGGACATAAAGGGGTTATGTCTTTAGAGACTGCCAAAAAAGCAATAGATTATGTTGTTAAGAGAAGTGGTCCTAGAAGAAATATAGAAATAGATTTATTTGGCGGAGAGCCAACTATGATAATGGACACTATAAAAGAGATAATAAAGTATGCAAGGGATAATGAAAAGGAATGGAAAAAAAATATTAGATTTACCATGACTACAAATGCTACTTTATTAAATGATGATATGATGGACTTTATGGATAAGGAAATGGGTAATATTATATTATCATTAGATGGGAGAAAATGCGTTAATGATAATGTTAGAATTAAGGTAGATGGTTCTGGATCTTATGATGATATACTTCCAAATATAAAGAAAATGATAGAAAAGAGAACTCCAGGTAAGATGTATTATGTAAGAGGTACCTTTACTAGAGCTAATACAGATTTTTATGAAGATGTAATGGCCATGGTAAATGAAGGCTTTAAAGAAGTTTCTATTGAACCTGTAGTATTAGAAAATGGACATCCTCTTTCTCTAAGAAATGAAGATTTACCTGAAATAATGAAGAACTATGATAAGCTTTATGAAGATATGGTAAGAAGAAAAAGAGAAGGCACAGACGAATATAAATTCTATCATTTCAATGTAGATTTAAATGGTGGGCCTTGTGTTTATAAGAGAATTTCAGGCTGTGGAGCTGGTTTTGAATATGTTGCTATAACTCCTCAAGGTGAAGTTTATCCATGCCATCAATTTGTAGGAAAAGAAGAATACAAGCTGGGAAGTATTTATGATGATACTTATAATGCTGATCTTGGTAAAAAGTTTAAGAAGGCACACATATATAATAAGCCAAAATGTAGAGATTGCTGGGCAAGATTCTATTGTAGTGGAGGGTGCCAAGCTAATAATGTAAACTTTAATGGTGATATGAATATACCTTATGAAATTGGTTGTGCTATGCAAAAGAAAAGAATTGAATGTGCAATAGCATTAAAAGCAGAATAATATTTTTAAAAGCTGGAATTTGAATAGTCAAATGCCAGCTTTTAATTTACAATTATATTGTAATAAAGGAGGAGGAAATTCTTTATGGAAGTAATACTAGATAATAATATTAAAGTTATTTATAAAGAAACAACATCAAAGCTTACATCTATTTCTATTTCTGTAGATGCTGGTGCATGTAAGGAAAAGGATTTGCTGGGGCTTGCACACATAACAGAGCATATGGTTTATAAGGGAACAAAGACTAAGTCTGAAAAAGAAATAAATAATATATTGAGCAGTATATTTGCTTTCCAAAATGCTATGACAAATTATCCATATGTAATTTATTATGGAACTTTACTTAATGAAGACTTTGAAAAGGGAATAGAATTATTCTCTGACTTAATCATAAATCCTATTTTTGATAAAAAAGGTTTTTGTGAAGAAATGGAAATAATTAAAGAAGAGCTAGAAGAATGGGATGAGGAAATAGAGCAATATTGTGAAGATAAGCTATTTTTAAATAGCTTTACTAATAGAAGGATAAAATATCCTATAATAGGTAGAAGAGAAGATTTGAATTGTATAAAGTTAAATGATGTAAAAAACTTTTATAATGAAAATTATTCCCCAAGCAATATTTCTATTGCAGTAGTAAGTTCTATGCCTTTTACTGAAGTTATACAGTTAGTTAATAAATATTTTTCAACATGGGAAAACAAAGTGAATGAAAAATCAATTAGTGACGAAGATTATGAAATGAATAAATTTAATATATATAAAGATATTAAAAAAGGCACTAAAATAGCTAGGGTTCAAAGAATATTCCCAATTAATGAACTAACTTCGAAGGAACTTAAAGCTTTTAGGCTTTTTAATGAATATTTTGGAGAAGGTGTTAATTCTATATTATTTAATACTTTAAGAACTAAAAATTCATTAGTTTATGATGTATTAACAAAGGTTTCTAATGAAAGGTATATAAAATTATATAAAGTTAATTTTAGCACCTCAGTAGAAAAGTTAGATAAATCTATAGAGTTATTAGATAATTGTATAAGTGATATTATCAATATGGAAGGTGAGAGTTTTAAAGTAGATATTTCTTCTTTAGGTAAGTCCTTAAAGCTAAAAAGATTATTTAGAGAAGAGCAAAATATTATCGCAGCTAAGGAACTTTCTACTTATAGTACTATGTTTGGTGATTATAAAATATATAATGATGAAATAGAAGGATTAGAAGATATTACAATAAATGAAATATTAGAAGTTGCTAAGAAAGTACTAATAAACAGTTCTACTGAAATTATTTATAATTAAGAGAGGTAAATATGAAAAAAGCACCTTTATTAGAAGCAGTTTTAGATTATAAAGAAGAAAATAATTTGATTTTATCAATGCCTGGAAATAAAAGTGGAAAGGCGTTTTTAAGGGATAGATTAGGCGAAAAGTTTAGAAATACCCTAGGGGAGTTAGATATAACTGAAGTAGATCCTTTAGATAATTTGCATTCACCTGAAGGAGTAATTAAGGAAGCGGAAGACTTACTAGCTAAGGCTTATAAGGTAAAAAGAGGATATTTTGTTGTAAATGGAAGTACGGCTAGTAATTTAGCAGCAATATTTTCGGCATTTAATGAGGGGGATGAGGTTCTAGTTGAAAGGAACTGCCATAAGTCAGTATATAATGGCCTTATTTTAAGAAAACTTAAACCAATTTATATAGATGCAGTTATAGATAAGAAAATTGGGATTTTTATGCCTCCATCTAAAGAGGAGATTATTAAAGCATTAAGTATAGCTAAAAATCCAAAGGGA
The DNA here is from genome assembly GCA_018372555.1 of Clostridium sp. Lineage (GTDB taxonomy): Bacteria > Bacillota > Clostridia > Clostridiales > Clostridiaceae > Clostridium. The sequence goes on along the minus strand of JAHAIU010000019.1, from coordinate 22,136 downwards.
ATAATATTAACTAATCCTAATTATTATGGTATTTATTATGAAGATATATCAATATTTAAAGATTTAAAAGAAAAGGGATTAAAAATTATTATAGATGCAGCTCATGGAGCGCACTATGGATTTGCAAATAATTTACCAAAGTCTATTGCAGTTTTAGGGGACTATGTAATCCTAAGCCCTCATAAGACTCTTCCAGCTTTAACTCAAGGAGGATATTTATTATCAAATGTAGAAGATGACAATTTGAACTTTTACATAAGAGCCTTTATGACAACATCACCGTCTTATTTAATTATGTCTTCATTAGATTATGCTAGGTACTATTTAGATAATTATGCAGAAGAAGACTATAAAGCATTAATAGAAAAAGCAGAAGAGTATAGAATTAAAATTAATAAATTAAATAAGGTTAGTATAATATCACAGGATAATATTAAAGAAGGCTATGGGATAGACAAGAGTAGATATCTAATGACTTTAAATAATGGATATAGTGGACATAAATTATTAGAATACTTAAGAAGTAGAAAGATTCAAGCTGAAATGAGTTTTACTAAGGGAGTTGTTTTAATATTATCTCCTTCAAATACCGAAGAAGATTTTATTAAATTGTATGATGCAATAAATAAGCTAGAAATGGAGAATATTAAGGCAAGAGGAAAAGATTTAATTTTTAACAGTATTATAAATGAAAAGATATTAGAACCTCATGAGGTATTTAATTTAAAAGGAGAATTAGTTAGCCTTAAAGATGCAGTTAACAAAATTGCAATGGAAGCAATAGTTCCTTATCCACCTGGTATTCCTTTAGTTCTTCCTGGTGAAAGGATATCAGAGAAATCAATTAATATAATAAATGATTATATTAATAATAAATTAAGTGTAATTGGTGTTGAAAATAGATTTATTAAGGTAATTTTAGACTAAATAGTCTATAATGAATATTGACAAGATTTTCAATTTTAAATAAAATATTTTACATAAAAGGAGGGTGTTTTTTATGGAGAAAAATAAAGGGAATATTTCCATTCATACAGAGAATATTTTTCCAATTATTAAGAAATGGTTGTATTCAGATAAGGATATTTTTATAAGAGAGCTTATTAGTAATGGCTGTGATGCGATAAGTAAATATAAAAGACTAGTTAGCCTTGGTGAAGCTAAGGAAGATGCTGATAATAAGTACTCTGTAACAGTATCAATTAATAAATCTGAAAAGACATTAAAGTTCATTGATAATGGTATTGGAATGACAGAAGAGGAAGTGAAAAAATATATAAATCAAGTTGCCTTTTCTGGAGCTGAGGACTTTATTAATAAATATAAAGACCAAATCAATGATGAAAAAGATATAATTGGTCACTTTGGATTAGGTTTTTATTCAGCATTTATGGTAGCAAAAAGAGTTCAAATAGATACTTTATCATATATTGAAGGTGCTGAAGCTGTAACTTGGGTATGTGAAGGTGGAACTGAATATGAAATCTCATCGTCATTAGAAAGAAAAACAAGGGGTACTACTATTACTTTATTTGTTGATGAGGATAGTACTGACTTTTTAGAAGTATATAAGGTTCAAGAAATAATAGAGAAATACTGTTCTTTCTTACCTATAGAAATTTACTTAGAGGATGAAAATTCTGAGAATAAGGAAGAGGAGAAAAAGCCTTTAAATGATACTAATCCACTATGGATGAAAGCTCCAAAGGATTGTACTGATGAAGAATACAAGGCTTTCTATAAGAAAGTATTTAGAGATTTTAACGATCCTCTATTTTGGATTCATTTAAATGTAGATTATCCATTTAATTTAAAAGGAATATTATATTTCCCTAAATTAAAGCATGAGTTAGAAGCAACAGAAGGTCAAGTAAAGTTATATAATAATCAAGTATTTGTTGCAGATAATATAAAAGAAGTTATACCAGATTTCTTATTACTTTTAAAGGGAACAATAGATTGTCCGGATTTACCTTTAAATGTTTCTAGAAGCTTCCTTCAAAAAGATAAGGATGTAATGAAGATATCTAAACATATAGTTAAGAAGGTGGCTGATAAGCTAGTAGGATTATCTAAAAATGAAAAAGAAAGCTTCAATAATTTTTGGAAAGACATTCAAATATTTATTAAGTATGGATGCTTAAGAGATGAAAGTTTTTATGAGAAGATAAAAGATATAGTTATTTTCAAAAGATTAAATGGTGAGTATATAACTTTAAAAGAATATCTAGAAAATAATAAGGAAAAGCATGAAAACAAAGTCTTTTATGTAACTGATGAAAAGCAACAATCTCAATATATAAAGATGTTTAAGGATGCAGATTTAGATGCATTAGTTTTAGATTGTTCTTTAGATAATCATTTTATTAGCTTCTTAGAAGCAAAAGAACCAGGTGTTACTTTTGCAAGAATTGATTCTGATATATCTGATATATTAAAAGAAGAAAATAATGAAGATACATCAGATTTTAATAAAAAGATAGAAGATACATTTAAGGAACTAAATATAAAGGATATAAAAGAAGTTAAGGTTCAAGGATTAAAGAATACTGAAACACCAGCTATTATTTTAGTTTCTGAAGAATCAAGAAGAATGCTAGAAATGAGTAAAATGTTTGGTGGTATGGATATGACAAATATGTTTAATGAAGAAAAGACTTTAGTTCTAAATAGCAATAATCCTATCATCAAAAAAATCGCTTCAAGTAATAATGATGATAATAAAGAAAAGCTTCAATTAATAAGTAATTACATTGTAGATATTGCACTTTTATCTAATAAAGAACTTAATGCTGAAGAAATGAATAGTTTTATAGATAGAAGCAATAAGCTTTTAAGTATGGTAATTGAATTATAGTTAGAAGCTAAAAGTGAAAAGATAAAAGGTAAGAGTTAAAATATAATGAGGAAACTACTAGAGTTTCTTTTAAAGAAGCTGTCGCTCAAGTTAATGCGACAGCTTTTTTGAGGTTTTTAGGTTTGATATCAGCATTTTTTTAGGATTAGCAACTATTTTTTTATGTATAATGTTTATTTGTTAAATAGCCTGTATGCATATATCTCTTACTTATTCAGAAATAATTATAGTTTGTACCGATACAATGGACAAAATGAAAATCGTGGATTATTATATATAAATAACTTAAAAAAAGTAGGTGCACTTATGAGGGAAGTTAAAAAAGTAGCAACAATTAATGATTTATCAGGTGTAGGAAGGTGTTCTCTTACTGCAACAATACCAATATTATCTGCTTTAGGGGTACAATGCTGTCCATATCCAACAGCTGTTTTATCATGTCATACTGGATTTGATCAGTACACTTTTTTAGATATCACAGATGAGATGGTTAAATATAAGGATTCATGGAAGACACTAGGCATAAATTTTGATTGTATTTATAGTGGATTCTTAGGATCAGAGAAACAAATAGATATAGTTTTAAATTTTGTTAATGAAAGGGAGAATACTTTAGTAGTTGTTGATCCTGTTATGGGAGATAACGGAGTTAAATATGACACCTTTACTAACAGCATGTGTAGTAAACTGAAACATTTAGTTTCAGTTGCTAATATAGTAACGCCTAATTTAACAGAAGCATGCATATTAACAGGAGAAGAATACGATAAATACAATACTAGCGATGAAAAAGTTATTGAAATCTGCAAAAAGATAAGTAATCTTGGGCCAGAAAAAGTAATAATAACTGGAATAATAAAAGAAAATAATATATATAACTATGCTTATGATAAAGAAAAAAACGAAATTTTTAAAGTAAAGTCAAAATTTAATCATGAGTCCTATAGTGGAACTGGAGATGTATTTACATCTATTATTATAGGGTTACTTATGAATAACCATGATTTAAACTATGCTATCAAACATGCAACTGACTTCATATATAAAGTAATAGAATTTACATTTAAGTTTAAAACTGATACTAATGAAGGAATTATGTTTGAAGCCTTTTTAAAGGAGTTGATTTTAATTAATGAATACAAGTAATAGAACTAGGAATATAGTATTAACAGCTCTATTTTCAGCTTTAATATGTGTAAGTATAATATTTTTTCACATACCTACAGGCTTTAATGGAGGATATATACATTTAGGTGATGCTTTTATATATTTAACAGCTGTAATATTACCTACTCCTTATGCTATGATTGCAGCAGGAATTGGTGGAGCCCTTTCAGATGGATTAACTGGTGGTGTATTATGGATATTACCTACAATGATAATAAAACCTATGATGGTATTTTGCTTTTCTTCAAAAAGTGATAATATAATTTCAAAAAGAAATGTTCTTGCAGTATTTTTAGCTGGGATAATAGGAGTATTTGGATATTATTTAGCTGGAGCAATAATTTCAGGAAACTTTATATCACCAATTGCAACTTTGTTTATGGAGATGATACAACCAATTGCAAGTGGAATAATATTTGTGGTTTCAGGGGTTGTTCTAGATAAGCTAAAAATAAGAGATAAAATTTCTTTCGCTGCAAAATAGTAACATCATTAAGGAGATAAAGCATGAAGGTACTAACCTTTAACTTAAGAACTGATTTTCTATTAGATATTAATAATAGATGGAATACTAGAAAAAAAGTTAGTATATGATATTATTAATAATAATGATTATGATATTATTGGTGTACAGGAATTAAATAATAAAATGTATAGTGACTTATCTTCTGAGGTTTCTAATTATAATATAGTAGGGGATCCAAGAAGCTCTAGATATTTTATAGAAAGAAACGATATATTAGTTGCAAAAAGACATAGGATACTTGAACACAGCACTTTTTGGTTATCTGATAAACCAGATAAAATGGGAAGTGCTGTATGGTATTCAGTATTTCCAAGAATCTGTACTACAGCATTAGTAGAACTTGAAGAAGGTAACCTTATACGTATATATAATACTCATTTAGATTTTCTACTTCCTAAAGCAAGAGAATACGGTCTTAAAAAGATAGGAGAGTATATTGAAAATAAACATAAGCAAGATGATTATCCTGCAATTTTAATGGGAGACTTAAATGCAGGACCTAAAAGTAAAGTTGTTAAAGAGTTTACTCAGGGGAAATATAGTAGTAAGAGATTTGTTGCAGTACAAGATTATAATAAAGAAATATACTCTAGAGCAACTTTAGGAAAATTTAAAGGTGTAAAAACAGGGTTACATATTGACTATATCTTTGTAAGTGATGAATTTGAAATAATTAATAATGAGATAATATATTATAATAAAAATGGTAAATATCCATCAGATCATTATCCTATGATGGCAGAATTAAAACTTAAAAACTAATAATTAAGATAGGGATTGTCAAAGACAGTCCTTAATTATTTATTACAGTAGTTTTCTTATTTGACATAAATCTTAATAAAATATATTATTAAAATACATTTAAATATACAGAAGATAGGGCGGTGAAAATGTGGAACTTACAAAATATCAAAAAAGGTTTATTAATAATAAATCATCGGGATATCAAATACTAAAGGGAAAAGAAAATACAGGGAAAAGTACTGCTTCAATTTATAAATTATTAAACTTAGAAAATAACTATTGTCTTTATGAAGAAGATAAAATAGTATTTATAACTTCTAGTCATAGTAAAAACTTTAAAGCTAAGGAACTATATAATAGTGAAAGTAAGGAGAATTATTTTTACTCATTATTTTCTTTAGATAAAAACAGAGTGGAAATTATAACATTAGAAGAACTTATTAATATATATTATAATGCTTATGGAAGAGAAAAAGGACAAGCATTTAATAATATACATAGAAGTGAAGCTTTAAAGGTATTAGAAGATTTAAAAGAATATATAGAAGGATTTTATAAGAAATCAAAGTTTATAAAAAAAGCTTCCTATGAATTCTTATTAGAGGAAATTCTATGGATAAAGGCAAGCAATTTTTCCTTAGAAGAATACTTAACAGTTGATAGAAAAGGCAGAAAAGGCAGAATAAAAAAGTCTTCTTATACTCGTGAAGGGATTTATAGCCTTAAGGAAATGTATAATGAAAAGTTATATTCAAGTAATAGAATAGATGAATATGATCATGTATTATTTGCATTACAATATGTAAAAAAGTTTAGTGGAATATATAGTCATATAATATTAGATGATACTGAAAAATTAACCAAGGCTGAAATAGACTTAGTAAAAGCTATATATAATGAAAAAACTTACTCTTCTTTTATTCTAATTTTAAATAGTGAGCTTAATACGAAAGAAAATTCTTGGATGATTAAAGGAAGAAAGTTTAATTCCTTAGGCTTTGATATAAAAGGAAAAACCTTTAACTTTAAAGTGAAATTTGAAAGTAAGAAGAAAGAAATTAATACTATAGAAAAGTATCAATATATTAATCTGAGGAATAAAGAAGTTGTTGACTTCAATATAGATACTGCTTCTAATTCAAAGGAATTGTTAGAAGAAAATAATGTTATTTTTAACGAGGACGAATTATTAGATATTCCTATGTTTAATAATATAGCAGCTGGTAACCCAATAGAAATAAATGATAATATTGAAGGTAATTTCTACTTACCAAAATATTGGCTTGAGAAAGGTAAGGAATCATTTATTCTAAGAGTTAAAGGTGACTCCATGGTTGATAAAAATATCTGTAATGGTGATTTAGTAGTAATTAAAAAGCAATCTACAGCTAACCATAATGATATAGTTGCAGCTAATTTAGATGGAGAAGCTACGTTAAAGACGTTAAATTTAAATAGTGAAACTCCAAAACTTATGCCAGCTAACTCATTATATTCTCCTATAGAATTATCAAATAGAGATGTTAATATATTAGGAGTAGCTATTGGTGTAATAAAAAATAATTAGCTTATTGTTTAGATAGAATAATATAGATAATGTAATAACTATCCTATATCTTTTTTACTTCAAATAAATTGTTTCATTAAATTTCAACTTTTTTAATCAACTATTTTTTATTAATACTACCTTATGGGTGGTATTTTTTCTTTTAAATTATTTACATATAAATATACAGATGTGAATAGTATTAATGGAAGGGAGATTGAGAAATGGATATAGAGGTATTAAAGGATTATAAAAGAAAGCTTTTAGATAATATTAATTATGCTAAAGAAGTTAATATAAATAAGGTATCAGCTATTTTAGTCTGCAATGATGAAGAAGTACAAAAAGAATTGTTATCATGGTTAATTTATGAAGGGTATAAGGTTTCATTTACAAAAGAGGATGTTAATATTCTAACAATAGAATGGTAAATTATATTCTAAAAAGATATTGATTTAATCACCTAAAGTGATATAATTAAACTTATAAGATGTGTTTTTTAACTTTAAAGGAGTTGATTTCTGTGATTCCCATAATTATATTATCAATAGTTAGTTTGGTATTTATATTAATTGGAGTAGCTATAAATAAATATAAATGTTATTGGCTTATATCAGGATATAATACTGCTTCTAAAGTTGAAAAAGAAAATATGGAAATTGAAGAATTAGCTAAACATATGGCTAGAATGTGTTATATTATTTCAGCATTATTATTTTTAGGTGGAATTATAACAGGATATTTTAATTTTTCTATAATGCCACTTACTGTAATATTGATAGTTGTGATTTTTGGATATATTTTTTACCTTCAAAAGTTTGATCACAATAAGAAAAGTAAAGCTGAAATAGTAGTTTTAGCAGTAATTAGTTTTATAACTTTGGCAGTTTTAATTATAACTTTTTCTTTAGGAAGTGAACCTAATGAAATAAGGCTTACAGATAGTTCTATAATAATTGATGGAAGTTATGGAACATCTATTAAAAAGATTGATATAACAGAAATAGAATCAATAGAAAATTTGCCTGAAATATCTAGTAGAACTAACGGATATAGTGATGGAATAAATAGAAAAGGCGATTTTAAATTAGAAAATGGAGAAAAGGTAAAGCTTTATATACAAAGCAAAGAGGGGCCCTTTATAAAAATAACTTCAAAGGATAAAGTTGTTTTTATTAATTATAAAGATAAGGATAAAACCTTAGAAGTATTAAACAATCTAAAATAGCAAGAAAATAGAGCTTTAGGGCTCTATTTTCTTGCTTTATTATTCTTTACTAAATTATATTTTTTTCAATCTGTGGATAACATTATGAGAGTAGAAAAGCTCATAGTCCACGGAGTGTTTTTTTATGTAAAAGAATTGTAAGGTTTTAAAAATGAAAATTATAGTATAATAATATATATGGTGCAGTAACATCTAAAATTAATTAATGATAGTATGGCTGAAACTTATATGTTAAAAATAAACTTATATAATTATAAGGAGGATTTATGATTATAGAAAAAGACTTTTATCAAAGGGATGCTCTTACTGTTGCAAAGGAAATACTAGGAGATTATTTAGTTAGAGAAGTAGATGGAAGGAAGATTAAATCAATAATAGTAGAGACAGAAAGCTATATTGGAGCCTCAGATAAAGCTTGCCATGCATATAATTATAAGAAAACTGAAAGAACAAAACCTCTTTTTGAAGAAGGAGGAATTGCTTATGTATATTTTATTTATGGACTTTACCATTGCTTAAATATAGTAACTAATATAAAAGATGAGCCAGAAGCTGTATTAATTAGGGCGGTAGAGCCTATAGATAACTTAGATTACATATCTAATGTTAGGTTTAATAAAAGCTATGATGAGTTAACAAAAACTCAAAAGAAAAATTTAACTAATGGGCCTTCTAAACTTTGTACTGCATTAAATATTACAAAAAAAGAAAACTATAAGGAGTTTTATAAAGAAGGAAGCCTATATATAGAAGCTAATCCAAATAAAAATTTTGAAATAGTTGAGACTACAAGGATAGGAATAGATTATGCTGAAGAGGCAAAGGATTTTCCATGGAGATTTTATATTAAAGATAGTATGTATGTTTCTAAAAAGTAAAAGATAAATATGCATAAATATAATAATAAGGACAAAACTATTAGTGATTATTTTATAAGGAGGTACTTTTATGAAATTTAAAAAGTCATTAATAGTGATATTTTCATTATTAGTTTGTTCATTTGTTATGATAGGAGCTAATCCGGAAAAAGGGGTTAATAGTAAAAGCCCTTTATTTATTGGTGAAATAACTGATATACAAAAGGATGAAGAGGGAAAATCAACTAGAATAACTGTTGACGGTTATATTAAGGGCGTAGAAGTAGGAAAGACTACAATAGTTGGAATTGTAAATGAAGAAACTAAAATTATGAATTCCTTAAATGATAAAAAGGAAAATATAGATCTTCAAAAAGGTGATTTAGTTTATATGAGACTATCTGAAGCTATGACTAAGTCTAATCCACCACAAGTTGTAGTAAAAAGAATATTTGTTACTAAGAATAAATAGACAAAGTTGAAAATGTATTTATAATATAGATATAATGGAGGGATGGAATTGAAAAAATATAGTAAAGAAGAGTTGAAAGAGAAATTAACTGAATTACAATATAAAGTTACTCAAGAAAGTGCGACTGAAGCACCTTATACTAATGAATATTTTGATCATTTTGAAGAAGGTATTTATGTTGATGTTGTATCATTAGAGCCTTTATTTGTATCTACTGATAAATTTGATTCAGGATGTGGGTGGCCAGCTTTTTCAAAACCTATAGATAGAAAATTAATCAAAGAAAAGATGGATTCAAGCCATGGTATGATTAGAACTGAAGTGAGAAGTGAAAACTCTGATTCTCACTTAGGCCACGTATTTTGTGATGGACCTGAAGAGTTAGGTGGACTTAGATATTGTATAAATTCTGCTTCGTTAAAATTTATCCCAAAAGATAGAATGAAAGAAGAAGGATATGAAGAGTATCTACCATTATTGAATAAATAATTTGTATTTAAAGATTTTATAGTGTAAAAGAACTATAAAAAAAGTATGGTATATCTATGACATTTATACTTTTTAGTAATTTATAACAAATTACTTCCTTAACTGCCGATTATTAACTGTTAATTGCAGAGGGCTGTCGTTTGGTAGCCCATTGTTTTATTATATAAGTTGTAATAAAGTTTTTATATCTTATTAAATTAGTTCATATAAATATAAAAAATATTTCAGTTAAGCTAATACAGAATCAACTTATATAAAAATTAAAAGATTGCAGCTTTCAATTAATGTAATTTACACTTTTAATTATGTTTTACGCCAAATAATATAGATACTTAAAATGTAAATTAATTATTGAAACATATATATACTGATTTACATAATTATTTTCTATTTGATATAATTAATAGTACAACCTATGAAAATAGAAGAATGTGCCATGGGGGTTTATTATGAAAGTAAGAACTAAAAATAATACTAAAAAAAACAAGAATAATTCAAGAGAAAGAGCTTTATATGTAACTATAGGAGTATGTTTGGTTTTTCTAGTACTTATAGGAAGACTAACCTACATAATGATTTATAAGAGTAAAGAGTACAAGCATATGGCTCAAGGGCAATGGAACTCTCAGGTAACAGTTGCAGCTGATAGAGGAGATATAACAGATAGAAATGGATCTATACTTGCAACATCTATTGATGTCTATAGAGTAGATTTAGATTTAAAAGCAATAGATATTTATATTGAAGATGAAGAAAATAAAACTACTAAGGAAGAAGTTGCAAGAAAACTATCTGAAGCTTCTGGAGTGACGTATGATGAGGTACTTGAGAAGTTAGAGCCTGTAATTGAAGATGGAGTGAAAATTTATACTACGACTTTAGTTAAGGGAATAGATAAGGAAGTTGCTGATAGAATTAAAGATTTAAATATATATGGTGTTGTTATATCTATTAATCCTAAGAGGTATTATCCAAATAATAATTTCTTAGCTCATGCCTTAGGTAGCGTTAATTTAGATAATATTGGATTGAGTGGGGTAGAACTTCAGTACAATTCAGAACTAACAGGTATTCCTGGAAACAAAATAGCTGAAGTAGATGGAAGTCTTAAGGAATTACCTTTCCAAACAGTTAAATTTGCTAATCCTGTAGATGGAAAGAATGTCTCATTAACTATAGATGAAAATATTCAATTAATGGCTGAAAAGGCAGCTGAAAAAGCATTTACTGATAATAAGGCTACTGAAGTAAATGTAATAGTAATGAATCCTAATAACGGAGAAATACTTGCTATGGCAAATAAGCCGGATTTTAATCCTAATAATCCTTATGATGAATATGAAAAGTTTGAAGGTGCTGATGATTCTGAAAAACTTCAAAATATGTTAAAAAATGATGCAGTAAGTAATTCCTTTGAACCAGGATCAACATTTAAGAATATAACAATGGCTGCAGTATTAGAAGAAGGACTAGCTAGTGAAAATGATACTTTTTACTGTGATGGTGGAGTTAAGTTTGGATCAACAACTATAAAATGTTGGAATTTATCTGGTCATGGTACTCAAACATTACCTGAAATTCTTCAAAATTCATGCAATGTTGGATTTATGGAGTTAGGATCTAGAATAGGTTATCCAAAGTTAAAGGAGTATATTGATAAATTTGGTTTTGGACAAGTTACTAAAGTTGATTTACCACAGGAATCAGAAGGAATTGTAAAGTCAGTTAGTGATGCTAGTGAAATGGACCTTGCAACTATAGCTTTTGGTCAAACTAATACAGTAAACAGCCTTCAGCTATTAACAGCATTTAATGCTATAGCAAATGGAGGAGATTTAATTCAACCTCATATTATGAAAGATATAAGTTATAATGCATCAAATGGAACTAAAGTAATAGATGAAGTATTTAAGCCAACTATTAAAGAAAATATTGTATCAGAAGAAACTACAGCAACTTTAAGAGACTATTTAGAGAGAACAATTAATAGTGGACAACCTGGGGGAACTTTAATGGGGTCAGAAAGAAGAGTAGGTGGTAAGACTGGTACAGCTCAAACTGTAGATCAAGTAGTTGGTGGATATTCAGATGATAATTATATAGCTTCAGTACTAGCCTTATATCCTGTAGAGGATCCTCAAGTAACTATTTATATAAAGGTTGTAAATCCTAGTAATGGACAATATTATGGTGGTCCTGTTACAACTCCAATTTTAAAATCGTTATTAGAAGAGCTATTTACTTATTTAGATTCTCAGATTTATGCAGATAGATATAATGAAAAAGAAAAAGTTGTTGTGCCAGAATTAAGAGGTAAGACAACGGAAGAAGCAAAGAAAATTTTAGAAGAAAGTGGACTGAAGATAGAAGTTGAATCAACTTCTAAGAAGGTAAATAATATGGAACCTTATCCTGGTTCATTAGTTGAAAGTGGCTCTACTATAAGTGTTAATTTAGTTGATGATAATACTGATGTAAGTAAGCTTATTATGCCAGATTTAAAAGGAAAAACTTTAGAGGAAGCCATGAAAATACTAGATAGTTTAAATATTACTTATAAAGCTAATGGTTCTGGTGTAGTAGATAGTCAAGATGTTTTGGCAGGTAAATTAATTGAAAAAGGAACTAAAGTTAAATTAAATTTAAAATAATGGGTAGTAGGAGAAAAAATGAATACAGTTAGTAGAGGAAGTAAAAGAAGACCTAGAAAACTAAAAAAAAGAATAAAGATGAAAGATATAGATTATGGGCTACTATGTGGAATTTTAATACTACTTTTTATAGGTATTATTATGGTATATTCCTCTAGTTCGTACTTTGCTTTGTATCAAGATAAGATTGAAGATGCACACTACTATTTCATAAAAGAAATTACTTGGGCAATAGTTGGAGTAGTTGGTATGTTAGTAACTATGTCCATAGATTATCATATTTATAAAAAGTGGATACCGTATTTTGTTATATTCACCTTCATAGCCTTGGTTTTAGTGCTTTTTATGGGCGTTAATATTAATGGAGCTACAAGATGGATAAGGCTTGGACCTCTATCATTCCAGCCTTCAGAACTAGCAAAGTATGTTTTAGTTCTTTATCTTGCCTTACTTATAGATAGAAGAAAAGATAAGATAAAGAAATTTAAAGAAGGAACAATATTTTATTTAGCAATTGCTGCATCCTTTGCAGTACTTATTCTTGCAGGTAAAAATTTAAGTATTACAGCAATTGTAATGATGGTTGCTTTTATAATGATATTAGTTGGTGGAGCTAAAATAAGTCATTTACTGTCATTAGTTCCAGTGGGATTAGCAGTAGGATTAGCTCTAATTTTTACCCAAAGCTATAGATTAGATAGGTTAACAACTTTCTTAAATCCTTGGGCTGACCCTTCAGGAGATAGTTATCAGTTAATACAATCTCTTTATGCTCTTGGATCAGGAGGAGTGTTTGGATCAGGATTAGGAAATTCAAGACAAAAAGCTCTTTTTATGCCTGAGCCACATAATGATTTTATTTTTGCAATTATTGGCGAGGAACTTGGACTTATTGGATGTATAGCTATAATTTTATTATTTATGTTTATTGTTATTAAAGGAGTCTCAATAGCTATTAAAGCTAGAGATAACTACGGCTTCTTAATTTCTATTGGAATAATATCTGTAATAGCAATTCAAGCAATAATAAATATCGCAGTTGTTACAGGTTCAATGCCAGTAACAGGTGTACCAATGCCATTTATTAGCTATGGAGGAACCTCCTTGGTCTTTAATTTAGGGGCTATGGGTATATTGCTTAATATATCTAGGCAAAGTAAGGAAGAAGAAAAATAAAATATTATTAGACTATGGAATTATTTTGTAATAGTAATATAATTATAGTATAAGATATAGCAATTAAAGATAGGAGGAAAATAATGAAGACAATAATATTCACAGATTCATGTTGTGACTTACCTATTAACTTTGTAAAAGAAAATAATATTGAAGTAATGGAGCTTAGAGTAAATCTTAAAGGAGAAGATATTCCAGATGATTTAGGTGAAAGCATAAATTATAAAGATTTTTATAAGCTTATTAGAAATGGAGAAATGCCAACAACATCTCAAGCCAATGTTGGAGAGTTTCAAGAAAGATTCCAAAAGTATGTTAATGAGGGATATTCGATAATATATATAGGGTTTTCATCAGCTTTAAGTGGATGTGTTAATAGTGCAAGATTAGCTATGGAAAATATTAAATTAGATAATGAAAATGCTGATATTACAATTATAGATTCGAAAAGTGCATCTATGGGACTAGGATTATTAGTTTATTATGCATCTAAAATGCTTAAAGAAGGAAAAAGTAAAGATGAAATAGTAAATTGGATTGAAGAAAATAAGTTAAGGGTAAATCATTGGTTTACTGTTGATGATTTAAATCACTTAAAAAGAGGTGGTAGAGTTTCAAGTTCGGTTGCTATAGTAGGGACAATGTTAAGTATAAAGCCTATAATGCATGTAGATGATGAAGGTAGACTTACACCTGTATCTAAAGTTAAGGGTAGAAAAAAATCTATTAAAGTATTACAGGAAAAGATAGTTGAGAAGATTGTTAACCCTGAGGAGCAGGTTATATTTATTAGTCATGGAGACTGCTTAGAAGAAGCTGAACATCTAAAGGAATTAATAACTAGTGTAATTAAAGTAAAAGATGTTATTATAAACAATGTTGGACCAGTAATTGGAAGTCACTCAGGTCCTGGAACAATGGCATTATTTTTTATAGGAAATTCTAGATAAAAAATTATTATTTAACTTTTAACATAATAAGAAAAATACAAGGGGTTGTCGCATAAACATCCCAAATTAAGAATTGAAAACTAAAAATGAATAATTATTTCAGTAATTCTTGTAGAATTACTGAAATTAATTTCTTTTCAAAACTCCTTCGGGAGTTTTTTCATTAATTATTCATTTTTCATTGTGCGACAGCACCTTTAGTTTTTGTATAGAATGTTTACATATATGAGTTGTAGAAGTTGAATTATTTTATTTATAATGATAAAGTATAGTGTAGATTAAAATATGATATAAAGTATAGTTGGTATGCATAAAGGAGTGTCAGTCTATGTTTGAATACATAAAGGGAAGATATAAGGGAATAAATAAAGATTATATTATAGTTGAAAATAATGGAATTGGATATAAGGTGTTTACTTCAGGTGCAACTATGTCAGCTATGCCAAAAATAGATGAAGAAGTTAAGTTATATCTTGAACAGATAGTTAGACAAGACTTCATGGGACTTTATGGTTTTGACACAAAAGAAGAACTTGAAATGTTCAAATTGTTAATATCCATTAATGGTGTAGGATCAAAGGCAGCGTTATCGTTATTATCTATTAGTAGAATTAATAATTTACGATATGCAATTATGATGGGTGATGATAAGCACTTATGTAAGGCGCCTGGTATAGGTAAGAAAACCGCTGGAAGAATTATATTAGAGCTTAAGGATAAAATTAAGAAAGAAGAAATTTCAGGTAATAATGAAAGTTCATCAGATTTTATGGATATTGCTTCTAGTAGTGCTATAAATATTGCAGAATCTTTAAGTGCTCTACTAGCATTAGGATATTCAGAGAAGGAAGCTGAAGCAGCTTTAAGTAAGGTAGATAAGACTGAAAGTATAGAAAATATCATTAAGAATTGTTTAAAGGTTCTAATGGGATAGAGAGGTGGATTATGGAAAGAATAATAACACCACAGGAAATATTTGAAGATGGAAGTGTATTAAGTTTACGTCCTCAAAGTTTAGAGGAATATATAGGGCAAGATAAGGTCAAGGAGAGATTAAGTATTTTTATTAAGGCTGCTCAAAATAGAAGTGAAGCTTTAGATCATGTGCTTCTTTATGGGCCTCCAGGTCTTGGTAAGACAACTTTAGCTAATATTATAGCTAAAGAGATGGATGGGGAGCTTAAGATAACATCAGGACCTGCTATTGAAAGGGCAGGTGATTTAGCAGCTATACTTACTACCCTTAAGGATAATGATGTTTTATTTATAGATGAAATTCATAGACTTAATAGAAATGTAGAAGAAATATTATATCCTGCAATGGAGGACTATGTTTTAGACATTGTAATAGGAAAAGGAGCAGCTGCAAAATCTATAAGATTGGATTTACCCAAGTTCACATTAATAGGGGCAACTACTAGAATTGGAATGCTTACATCTCCTCTTAGAGATAGATTTGGAGTTCTTTGTGATATGCAGTATTATTCTGTTGAGCAACTTAAGGAGATTGTAATAAGATCTGCCTTTGTTTTAAATTGTCATATTACAGAAGAGGGAGCACTAGAGCTTGCTAGAAGATCTAGAGGTACTCCAAGAATTGCTAATAGATTATTAAAAAGAGTTAGAGATTATGCAGAGGTTTATTCTAATTCATTAATAAGTGCAAAGGAAGCTAAGGCTGCTTTAGATTTGCTTGAAGTTGATAATAAAGGATTTGATAGAGTAGATAATAAAATTTTAGAAGCAATTATCGATAACTTTAATGGGGGACCTGTAGGTATAGAGACACTATCCTACTTTATTGGAGAGGAGCTTGGAACTATTGAAGATGTATATGAACCATATTTACTTCAAACAGGTTTTATAGTAAGAACTTCGAGGGGAAGAATTGCAACTGATAAGGCTTATGAACATTTGGGGAGAAGCAAAAATAAAAAGTTAAATGGTGAGCAACAAAAGTTGTTCTAAGAATGAATGACCATAGATAAGGAGATAATACAATGAAAGTAAGTGATTTTGATTTTTATCTACCAGAAGAATTAATTGCACAACATCCTTTAGAAAAAAGAGATGCTTCAAGACTTATGGTTTTAGATAAAAAGACAGGAAGTATAGAACATAAATCTTTCCATGATGTGATAGATTATTTAAATGAAGGAGATACTTTAGTATTAAATAATACAAGAGTAATGCCAGCGAGGCTTATAGGTGAAAAAGAAAATACTGGTGGGAAAATAGAATTTCTTTTGTTAAAAAGAATAGAAGGAGATAAGTGGGAATGTTTAGCTAAACCAGGTAAAAGGGCAAAGATAGGGCAAAAATTCACCTTCGGAAAAGGTAAGCTTAAATGCCAGGTTGTAGATATAGTTGAAGAAGGAAATAGAGTAATTGAATTTAGTTATGATGGAATATTTGAACAAGTTTTAGATGAGCTAGGGGAAATGCCACTTCCGCCATATATAACTGAAAGACTAGAAGATAGGGAAAGATATCAAACAGTATATTCTAAAGAGAAAGGTTCAGCAGCAGCTCCAACAGCAGGTCTTCACTTTACAGAAGAATTATTAAAGGAAGTTAAAGCTAAAGGTATAAATATAGCATATTTAACACTTCATGTTGGTCTTGGAACTTTCAGACCTGTTAAAGTAGATGATATTAATGAACATATTATGCATTCTGAGTTCTATCATTTAGATAAGGAAAATGCAGATATAATTAATGAAACTAAAAAGAGGGGGAATAAAGTTATTGCTGTAGGTACTACTTCAACAAGGACATTAGAAACTATTGGAGATGAAAATGGATTTGTTAGAGAACAAAGTGGTTGGACAGATATTTTCCTTTATCCAGGATATAAATATAAGGTTATAGATGAATTAATAACTAATTTCCACTTACCAGAGTCAACATTAATTATGTTAGTTTCTGCTCTTGCAGGAAAAGAAAATGTTATGAATGCTTATAATGAAGCAGTAAAAGAAAGATATAGATTTTTCTCCTTTGGAGATTCAATGATTATAAAAGAGTAAACTAGAAGAGGAAGTGAAATTTTGAGTAAAAAAAGATATACTTTATTAAAGAAGGATGGTAAGGCTAGAAGAGGTAGATTTGAAACTCCTCATGGAACTATAGAAACGCCAGTATTTATGAATGTAGGAACATTAGCAGTTATTAAGGGAGCTGTTTCTACAATGGATTTAAAGGAAATAGGATGTCAAGTAGAGCTTTCTAATACTTATCATTTACATTTAAGACCTTCAGACAAGGTAGTTGCTGAGCTTGGAGGATTACATAAATTTATGAACTGGGATAGACCAATTCTTACAGATTCAGGTGGATTCCAAGTATTTTCTCTATCAGGAATGAGAAAAATAAAAGAAGAAGGTGTTTATTTCTCTTCTCATATAGATGGTAAAAAGATCTTTATGGGACCAGAAGAATCAATGCAAATACAAAGTAACTTAGCTTCAACTATAGCTATGGCTTTTGATGAATGTATTCCAAATCCTTCAACTAGAGATTATGTTGAGAAATCTGTAGCAAGAACTACTAGATGGCTTGAAAGATGTAAGGTAGAAATGGATAGATTAAATTCTCTACCTGAAACTATAAATAAAGAACAAATGCTTTTTGGTATTAACCAAGGCGGTTGTTATGAAGATATTAGAATAGAACATGCTAAAACTATAGCTAAAATGGACTTGGATGGATACGCTATTGGCGGTCTTGCTGTAGGTGAAACTCATGAAGAAATGTACAGAATTATAGATGCAGTAGTTCCGCATTTGCCTGAAGATAAACCTATTTACTTAATGGGAGTTGGAATTCCAAGTAATATATTAGAAGCAGTAGACAGAGGTGTTGACTTCTTTGATTGTGTACTTCCAGCAAGAAATGGTAGACATGGTCATGTCTTTACAAAGGATGGAAAGATTAATTTAATGAATGCTAAATTTGAACTTGATACTAGACCGATAGATGAAGGGTGTCAGTGTCCAGCTTGTAAAAGTTATACAAGAGCTTATATAAGACATTTATTTAAGGCTAAGGAAATGCTTGCAATGAGACTTTGTGTTCTTCATAATCTGTATTTCTATAATAAGCTTATGGAAGATATTAGAAATGCTATTGATGGAGGATATTTTAAAGAGTTTAAAGAAGAGAAGTTAAAAGCGTGGAATGGTAGAGCGTAAAGTATTAAATATCTGTTAATATAATTGACAGTACTATATTATTAAGTTATAGTTTTTATTATCAAAATATATAAACAAAAGTTATAATGAAGGGAATGAATTAAATGGAAGCAATATTATCATTAGTGTTACCTTTTGCATTAATGTTCGGTCTTATGTATTTTTTATTAATACTACCAGAAAAGAAGAGAACAAAAAAATATAATGAAATGATTTCTGCTATAGAAAAAAATGATGAAATAATTACTAGAGGCGGAATAATGGGAAGAGTTGTTATCGTTGAAGATGACTATGTAGTTATTGAGTCAAGTGCTGAAAGAACTAAACTTAAAATTTCAAAGACTGGTATAGCTACTAAGGTAAATAAAATAGAAGAATAAGAATAAAGCCCTCTAGGCTATCATAGATTAGTACTAGGGGGTGATTTCTATGGAGTGGGTAGACTATTTCAAAAGTATTTTTAGAGGGCTTTTATGTGCGTTGGTAATTACATTTATTGCTACTATTATATTTTCGTTAGTGATGAATAAATTACCTATAGAAGAAAATGTGTTAAATATTATTTATGTAGTAATAACAGCTTTATCTCTTGTAGTAGGAGCTGTTTTTGCAGTAAAAAGCTATGGAAGCAAGGGGTGGATAGTTGGATTAGCTGTAGGTTTCATGTTTTACATAGTCTTATATTTAATTGGCATTATTTTTGGCGCTGAAGCGACATTAACTATTTATGATTTTATAAAGTTTGCATTATGCATATTAATTGGACTTCTATCAGGAATGCTTGGAATAAACCTATAATTAAATTGCTAAAGTAAGAGATATTACTTCTCTTACTTTATTTACATATTAAGGCAATTTTTGCGCGTAAAATATATTTAAATTACATAAAATACTAAAAGTAGTTGATATTGTTTAACATAAGATATATAATTTAAATGAAAATGTACTAGAGGGGGAAAACCATGAAGAGGAGAAGTAAAAGCAAAAGCTCGGTGTTATTATTACTTTCAGTTGTAATTATTATTTCCTTTGCCTTTATTGGGTTTAAAGGTTTAGAAGTTGCAGGGTGGAGAGTAAAGTCTTTTGATGAGGGAATTACAAAGGGACTTGACCTTCAAGGTGGAGTTTCAGTATTAATGGAAATCGTTGATGAAGATGTTTCATCTGATGTGTTAGAAAGAACAAAGCAATTATTAGAACTTAGAGTAAATAAGATAGGGGTTGCAGAAACAGTAGTAACTGTTGAAGGTGACAAAAGAATTAGATTAGATATCCCTGGAGCATTTAATTCAAGTGAAATAGTTGATGGACTTACTAAGACTGGAAATTTAGAGTTTAAGGATTCAGATGGGAATGTGGTTTTAACTGGAAAAGATGTTAAAGAAGCAACAGCTATATTAGATGATACATCAAGACCAGTTGTTTCACTAGAGTTAAATGAAGATGGTCAATCAAAATTTGCTGATGTTACAGCAAAAAACATAGGGAAAAGTATAGGTATATATATGGATGGTGAAGAAGTATCTTCTCCAGTAGTCCAAAATGCAATTACTGATGGAAAAGCAGTGATTAATGGTATGTCTTCAATGGATGAAGCGAAGAAACTTGCAGGAGTAATAAGTTCTGGTGCGTTACCAGTAACTGTTGAAGCAGCTTCAGTTAGGAATGTTGGTGCTCAACTTGGAGCAGAAGCTTTGCCTAATGCATTAAAAGCAGGAGCAATAGGCGTAGGACTTATATTTATTTTTATGATTTTATATTATAGAGTACCAGGAATATTTGCAAGTATTGCATTAACTCTATATATTTCGTTAGTTTTATTAGTTTTTGCTGAAATGAAAGTAACATTAACTTTACCTGGTATAGCAGCTTTATTATTAACCATTGGTATGGCTGTTGATGCAAACATTCTTATTTTTGAAAGAATAAGAGAGGAACTTTCTAGAGGGATATCTATTAAAAGTGCGGTTAAAGCAGGATTTGAAAATGCTATGTCTTCAATTGTAGACTCAAATTCAACTACATTTATTGCTGCATTAATACTTTACTTTATAGGATCTGGTTCAGTAAAAGGATTTGCTGTAACACTTATGATAGGTATAGTATTAAGCTTATTTACAGCATTAATAGTTACTAAAATACTAATTAATTTAGCAGTTGAAACAGGACTTTTAAAGAGTCTTGGACAATTTAGAGTTAAGAGAGGTGAAAATAATGCTTAAAATAGTAGAAAAAACTAAGCTATGGTTCGCCTTATCAATAATAGTGATTGTTATAGGATTAGGATTTACTTTTACTAAAGGTTTAAACTTTGGTATAGATTTCTCAGGTGGGACTAAGATAGTAATTCAATATAATGAAGGATTTAATAAGCCAGAAGCAGATGAAATTGTCAAAGGAATTATACCAGGAGCTGTAACTAATGAGGCTGAGGGAAATCAATATGAAATTAAGGCTACAGACTTTGATAGTTCTAAGGTATCTGCTGTTTTTAAAGGGCTTCAAGAAAAATATAATTTAGAAGATGATGACTTATTATCTCAAGAAGAAATAGGTGCTTCAGTAGGTAAAGAATTAACTAGAAATTCTATTTTAGCTTTATTTGTGGCTTGTGTTGCTATGCTAGCTTATATAGCTATAAGATTTGAACTTAATTATGGTATTGCAGCTATAATTGCATTAGTTCATGATTTATTAATAACAGTTAGTGTCTTTGCTATTTTTAATATTCCTGTAAATACACCATTTATTGCAGCAGTTTTAACAATAGTAGGTTATTCAATTAATGATACTATAGTAATTTTTGATAGAATTAGAGAAAATTCTAAGAATATGAGGAGAGTTTCTTCCACAGAACTTGCTAATAAGAGTTTAACTCAAACAATGTCAAGATCTATTAATACTACTATGACTACTTTAGTTACAATAATAGCTGTTAATATTTTCGTACCTACAGTTAGAGAATTTACTTTCCCATTAATTATAGGTATAGCTGCAGGAGCATACTCATCTATATTTATAGCAGCTCCTACTTGGGTAATATTAAAAGATAGAAAAGCTAAGAAGAATAAGCAATCAAAAGCTGAATTAGCATAATATTATATAATATTTGATAAACCTCCAAATTATTTTGGAGGTTTATTGTTTTTTTACAAGAAAACATTTGTAATATTTGCGATTATACATTATAATATATGTGTTTTCTTAAGTTTTATGGAGGAGTTTATAATGCGTAAGTTTTGGGAGAGTATTTATAGTCCAAATTATATTACTGGATATA
>JAHAIU010000314.1 GCA_018372555.1 Clostridium sp. | reverse complement strand
CCGTCAATTTATCTTTGCTAGTAATTTAGCATTTAAAATATTTTAGGCTATTACACTTTTTATTGAAATTCAGCTCGTCTGAATTTCTTCCTTTAGTAGGCTCACATCCCCAAGTTTAAATTATTCAAGGAGTTTTTAACATATTGTGCGTAAGACGACTTGGAGATTGCGAGGTCGAACAAGCATAATATGTTAAAAACTCCTGCTCAATTTATTACAGAAGTACTTTTTGGTATATAATATAAAGTATAGAGACATTAATAATTAGTAATGAGATATAGGGAGGCAAAGATATGATTTGTAATATTAAGTATAATAATAAAGAATATATTGCAGAAAGGGGTACTACATATAAGGAATTTATTGATAGTAAATTAAAAATTAATTCTTATGATGTAGCATTATGCAAGTTAAATAATAAATATTTTGAACTATATAAGACTATAGAAAAAGATGGAGATTTAGAACTAATTGAATTTAATAGTACTATTGGATATAAGATTTATACAAGAACATTGCAATTTATTTTTATAAAGGCAGCTTTAGATTTATTTAAAGAGTCAACTATAACTATTGAGCATACTTTAAGTGATGGTGTATTTGGAGAGCTTCATAAGGAAGAAGCATTAAATGAAGAAGATATATATGTCATTAAGGCAAAAATGAAGGAGATTATTGATAAAGATCTTCCTATTAATAAAATTAAAGTTAAAAGAGAAGAGGCAATTGAAATTTTTAGAGGTTATGGTATGGAGGATAAAATATCCCTTCTTAAGCATGTGGATTTTGAAACTGTAAACTTATATGAATTAGATGGAAGATATGATTATTTTTATGGACAAATGGCATATTCAACTGGAGTTATAAGGGCTTTTGATTTAATTTATTATAATCCAGGTTTTGTTATAAGATTTCCACTAAAGAATGATTTAGAAGGCTTAGGAGTATTTAAAGAAAATAGAAAACTATCTAATATATTCTTAGAAACAGAAAGATGGCTTGATATTATTGGAGTAGGTGAAGTTGGTTCATTAAATGACAAGGTAGAAAAGCATGAACTTAGAGATTTAATTATGGTATCCGAAGCGTTGCATGAAAAGAAAATTGCTCAAATTGCAGATATGATTAATGAAAAAAAGGAAACAAAGGTAGTACTTATTGCAGGTCCAAGTTCTTCAGGAAAGACGACTTTTGCAAATAGACTATCAGTTCAGCTAAGGGTAAACGGCTATGTGCCTGTACCTATTTCTTTGGATGATTATTTTGTAGATAGAGAGCATACTCCAAAAGATGAAAATGGAGAATTTGATTTTGAAAGTATATATTCTATAGATATTGAACTTTTCAATAATCACTTATCTAGACTTCTTAAGGGGGAGGAAGTAGAAATTCCTAGCTTTAATTTTAGAAAGGGAGAAAGAGAATGGGTTAATAATATTATTAAATTACCTAATAATGGAATTATATTAATAGAAGGAATTCATGGGTTAAATCCAATGCTTACTTCTTTAATTTCAGATAAGCAAAAGTTTAAGATATATATTTCAGCTTTAACTCAATTAAATTTAGATAATCATAATAGAATTGCAACTACAGATATTAGAAGAGTTAGAAGAATAGTAAGAGACTTTTTATCTAGAGGCTATGGAGCAGAAGATACATTAAAAATGTGGCCATCGATAAGAAGAGGTGAAGAAAAGAATATCTTTGTATTCCAAGAAGAAGCAGATGTTATGTTTAACTCAACTTTAGTATATGAATTATGTGTTTTAAAGAAATATGCTTTAGAAGAATTAGATAAAATTAAGGAAGATAGCCCAGTTTATATATTAGCAAGTAGACTTAAATCCTTTCTTGGATTCTTTAAGGAAATAGATAAGGAATATGTTCCAACTAATAGTATTTTAAGAGAATTCATTGGAGGAAGTGACTTCTATAAATATTAATTTGAAAATAAATAAAGTAGTATTGTAATTTTAGAATTAAAAGCTATTATCTTGCAACTAACATTGCAAGATAGTAGCTTTTGTAAATAAGTTTAATTATAGTAAACCAAAAACTATAATTTTTATTAATTTTAATAGCCTATAAATGGCTTAAAATTGTAACTTTTAATTTCTTCGTAAAAATTGAATTTAGCAAAATTAGCTAAAATTAAAGTGAAAATATAGGATAATAATATATATTAACAGAATATTACAGCATAGCTAAGGAAAAGGTGGTTACAGTATTGGAAATTAAATATAAGAACACATTAGATGATTATGAAAATTTTTATTGGTTTTCACAAAAGCCATTAATTCTTATAATATTTTATGGGTTTCAATCATTATTTTTGTTTGGAATCATTTATGCACTTATAGATTATGATTATTCCCTTAGCTCAAGGATAATTGTTATATCTGTATTTATAATATTATGGATTATATATCGCACTATTTGTAAAAAGTTAAATATAAAAGCTATAGGAAAAGGATTGATAAAAATAAGGGCAAAAATGGATCCTTCTTTATTAAGTGAAAAAACTTTAATAATAAATGAAGATAACATTACTATTAAAAGTGTTAGAGGAACAAATAAATTTAGTTTTAAAATAATTTCTAGAATCCATGAAGAAGGTAATTACATATATATTATAAATATATTACGTGATGTTACAGCGATAATACCTACTGATATCTTTACAAGTACAGAAGAAAAGGAACAGGTCATATCTCAACTAAAAACAAGGTGTAAAAGAAAATAAGGGGGGCTATTGCAAAGTAATTATAAATCATTTTGCAATAGCCACTTTTTTATATCTTCAAGATCATTTTGAATTTCAGAAAGAGTGTTACTAAGTTGTTGTATTATCTTTATTCATAAAATCACTCCTTTCAATATTAATAAAGAGGAAGTTAAAATTTTAAGAGAAAATATACTTTTAAGTATAAAAAGTAGAAAATAGATAAAAT
>JAHAIU010000018.1 GCA_018372555.1 Clostridium sp. | reverse complement strand
TCTTAAGCTATGGAATATCTCAACATCCGTCAGCGGCCAATATCATGGGAGCACTAAACCAGGCAATTGAAATCACAGCTGATTGTCCATACAGAAGAATCTTTCATTCTGATCAAGGTTGGGCTTGCCAAATGAAAGCTTATGTACACACTCTTAAAGAAAATCGAATTTTTCAAAGTATATCCCGAAAGGGCAACTGCCATGACAATTCAGTAATGGAGAACTTCTTTGGAATCATGAAACAGGAAATGTACTACGGAGTTGTTTATTACAGTTATAATGAACTCAAAGAGGCAATAGAACAATACATCAAGTACTACAATGAACAAAGAATTAAAGAGAAACTAGGATGGATGAGTCCTGTAGAATACAGGCTCAGCCTCTTGGCTGCATAAAAATAGCGTAGCAGCCATTAAAACTGCTACGCTTAAAAAGTCTAACTTTTTTGGGTCACCTCACTGCTTCAAATATTCCTTTTCTTTATTACATGATAATAATATATATTTAACTTCTATAATTGTTACACTACATATGCACTAAAAATATATATCAAAAATGTACTCTAAATAAATTACTTTTTGCAGCTTCGCATGATTTAAATATTTCTTCACGCTTTTTTTCTTTGACTTAGATTTTTCACTTCAACTCCATTCTTTTGATTTATCTATAATAATAAGACAAGGAATACTTAAATTCTCCCACTGATTTAAGTATTCCTAATTGCTTTTCATAATTATAATATACATTTGAAACCTTGAATTATTGATTTTGCAATGCCATATTCACCACTTATCTCTGATAAGGTCATTTTAATCTATTTCCATATCTTTATATACTTGATCATATCTTCTGCGCCTTTCCATAGTATACACATACTTTCTTAACTAAATATTATTTTACTTAGTTCGACTTAATGTGTACACTACTTTATACTAACACCAATATTGTGAGCCTAAATCACTATGAAATATAACTCCCTTTGGAGGCTTTTGTGAGGCATAAGAGTTCTTAAGTGCAGTTAATACAAGGTCTGTAGTCATCGATTTTCCGTAAGCATAGCCTATAATCTTTTTACTATGTAAATCCATAATAGAAGCTAAATAAGTCCAACCATCTTTAATGGTATGTATGTAAGTTATATCTCCAACCCATTTTTCATTTATAGTTGTAGTAGTGAAATCTTGATTTAAAACGTTTTCCAGACTTTCTATAACATTCTTACTTGAATAATGTTTGTATTTTTTTACAATTACAGAGTATAAGTTCATTTCTCTCTTTAACTTTTGAACTCTTTTTTCACTAACTTTGAAATTGTAATTATCTGTTAAAATTCTATGGATTTTTGTAGAACCATATCTACATCCGCTTTCGGAATATACATTTTTAATAGCTTGCTTAAGTTTTCTAGTCTCCTTCGCTCTAGGCAATTTATCTTTGATTAATGCTTTATAGTAACTAGCTCTAGATATTCCTAAAACTTCACACATTCTAGAAATACCATAATCTTTCTTATATATATTAATAACTTGTATTAAAGCATCTACTTTTGTGTTGCAAATATGGCCATAGCTTTTTTTGCTCTGCCCGCCTTTGGTGTAATATTTCATTCCCCTCCCTTATCTTGGTAATTTCTTTTTTCATCTTAATAAACTGCTCTTTAGTAATTGTTTCATTTTCATCAATAACTATATCTTTTTTCTTATCAATCCAATCATTAATAGTTGATTTTGCAATTCCATATTCAACACTTAACTGAGATAGTGACATTCCTGATTTGTATAAGTCAACTATCATATCCTTGTATTCTTGGTTATATCTTTTATTTTTTCCCATGTAGAACATCCCTTCCTTAACTAAGTATTATTTTACTCAGTTCGAAAAAGTGTGGTTACTATTTTATACTAACATCAATCTATAGTTAAAAAAGTTTTCAATTTATATCGTAGTGGCTACAGTATCATTGCTATTGTTAGAAAACTTGAAAATGAACATATAAAATCTCCAACTGGTAAAGATAAATGGTCTAAACGTACTATAGGTACTATACTCAGTAATGAAAAATATATTGGTAATGTTGTAGTTGGAAAAACCTACTGTAATGATTTTCCTTATAATGAACGTAAAATTAATGCCGGTATGGCTCCTAAATATTTAGTTGAGAATAATCATCCCTCTATTATACGTAAAGAAATATTTAATCAAGTCCAATCAGAAAAATTACGACGGTCTAATATAAAAAACGATGGACCTGTATCAAAAAGAAAAAGTACTCATTATAGCATGAAATATTGTAAATTCGATAATGATAAGTAGTCTAAATTTTGTTATTTCCATTAAATAATTTTATGATGCTTAGGCTAAATATTGCCCCCTTTTTGCGTAAAAATGCACCCCCCCTAGCAAAACTCTCACTAAGGGGTGTGCATAAATACTCAAAATATATAAAAGTGGCTGAAATGTTCCACTAAAAATTTCTCCATAAAAAGCAAAAACAATGGTCAAGCCCATTATTTCAAGGCTTTTCCATTGTATCACATTGTTAGTTCTTATTTGGTGGAGACGAAGCTTGACCTTATAATTTACAGAATTTCTCTATTGCATATGCCACTCCACATTCTTCATTAGTTTTTGTAATATATTTTGCAACACTCTTTACCATATCCATACCATTTGCCATAGCTACAGTCATTCCAAAATCCATTGATAACATAGAATAATCATTCATACTATCACCAATAGCCATTACTTCAAGCATTGAATATCCCAATGCTTGTACATATTCCTTTAGCACTGGTCCTTTTTGGGCTTTAATATCTGTTAATTCTACATTGTTACAGAATGAAGATGCAGATGCTATATTATCTATATCACTTAATAATCTGTCTGCCATTTTGATTGCTTCGATATTATCTGATGAAATATATACTTTATATATAGGAACATTCTTTTCTAAGAATTCATTCAAACTACTTACACAGCAAAAACGATCTATTCTTTCTTTAAATATCTCAGACTGCATAATTGTTTCATCACTTCCACTCATATCAAACAATTTTATTTCTTCTAAAATTCCCTGCATCATGTTATTTCTACTTCCAATAAAGTAATCCACACCATTTGTACAAAGTCTGACCATTACAGGTATACTATCTAATCTTTTATAAATATCTATTAGACAAGAATTTCTTATTGGAATAGTATTCAAAATTATGCCCTCTGAATTTCTAATTTCAGCTCCACTGGCAACAATATAATCAAATGATAAATCATACTTTTCCAGTACCATTCTTGTACTTTTATAATCTCTTCCAGTTATTATAATGAATCTAATTCCATTACACTGTGCCTTCCTTATTACTTCATATGTACCCTGACTTAATTCATGATTTTGATTCAATAAAGTGCCATCCATATCTACAGCTACTACTTTTATCTTGTCACATTGTATTTTCTTATCTTTTTTATCAAAACATGTTTTTATTTTTTTATATCTATTAACTTGCATACTACTTTTTATACAGTTTCACTAGATGTATTTTTATAACCTATTGTATAAGTTAAAATAAACGATACTGCAAATGCAACAACATTTACTAATATATAAAGAGGTAATTGATTATTTAAATATAATAGTGTTCCGGGAATACCTGTTAAAGCCATTCCAGTAGCTTTTAAATGTAATATAGATGCTAAAAATCCTCCAACACCTCCACCAATCATTGCCATAATAAAAGGTTTTACCAATCTAAGATTTACGCCAAATACAGCTGGCTCTGTAATACCTAGTGTAGCTGAAAAACAAGATGGATAAGCAATCTGCTTCATTTTAGGAGAAACTGTTTTCATTGCTACTGCTAAAACTGCACCTGCTTGAGCCATATTACCACAAGTTCCAATTGGATTTAGCATATTCCATCCTGTTTGTGAAAGCATATTTATTTCCAAAAAATTCAATATGTGATGAATTCCGAAAATGCCCAATAATTGTCCGAAGCTTCCATAAATTAAGCCTCCAATTCCTAAAGGTAACTCTAATAAAAATTCAACTGCATATAAAACCCCTAGTTCTACTGAATGGAAAATAGGTCCAATTAAAAATAATCCTAATGTAATACTAACAAATAGTGTTAAAAATGGTGTTAAAATAAGATCAAGAGAATCTGGTACTTTTGTTTTTAAGAATTTTTCAATTTTTGTTCCTATAATTCCTGTTATAAATGCAGGTAAAACAGATCCCTGATACCCTACAACCTTAATAAAACCAAAGAATACCAATGGTTCTGCAGTATGTTGACCTACTTCATAAGCATTTGGAAGTGCAGAATTTACAAGCATTAACCCAAGTACAATTCCCAAAACAGGATTACCGCCAAATGTTTTAAATGTTGACCAACAAACTAACGCTGGTAAAAATGCAAATGCAGTGTCTGTAAGAACTTGAGTAAATAACAAAAATTGTTGTGGAATACTATCCGGTGTCATTCCAAATAATCCCAATACAGATTCTTGTGTTAACAAACCTCTTAATCCCATAAATAAACCAGTTGCAACCAGAACCGGAATAATTGGAACAAATATATCTCCAAAAACTCTGACAGCACGTTGGAAACTATTACCTTCTTTTTTAACAACAGTCTTATTAGAGAAATCATTCTCCATCAATATCATAACTTCGTCATAAATTTTGTCTACCAATCCAGTCCCCAGAATAATCTGATACTGACCAGCATTAAAAAAAGATCCCTTTACTCTGTCTAAATTTTCAATTTCATCCTTGTTGATTTTTTCTTTGTCTACAATAATAATTCGTAATCTTGTTGCACAATGGGCAACTGACTGTATATTTTCTTTTCCACCAACTAACTTAACAATATTTTTTGCTAAAGTCTTATTATCCATTTTCTCTCCTCCTAAAATTCAAAATAAATTAGTTTTTCATCTTGTTCCAACCCTGAATATTCTGATCCTAGCTGTTTTTCATCTGTAAAATATCTTAAAGAAAAAACATATTCTCCATTATTAACAAATATCTCAATTGTAGAAGCATCACTAAAAATACTTAATTGCAATAAAGATTGTATTTCCTTACTTTTACTTTCTTTCTTTTTAGTTACCCAATTTTCTCGAGAAACTGAAAATATTTTCGTTTCTGCACAATAATTAATTACTACTGCATGATTCCTCAAACATAATTTAAAATCATTAAGACCATTCCTACGCAGTAATTCAATTTCAAACTTGCCACTTTCTAATTGAAAATGATCCTTTGGCATGTTAAATTCTTTTTGATTTTTTCTAAGGCTCTTAACCTCTTCAATTGGTCTCTGTATCAATTTACCATTTTCCCAAGTTACCACACGTGGTAGAGTTAAGCAATGTATATAGCCTAATTTTTTTGTAGGACATAAAGATTCCTCTTTTTCTTTCATACGAGACATCCACCCTACAATAATTCTTCTTCCTTTATCATCTAAAAATGACTGCGGTGCATAAAAATCAAATCCATAATCAATTAACTCTAAATTCGTTTCTGGTAAAAACTTTTTAGACTCTTCATCAAATTTTCCAGCTATAAAACCCGCATAACTGGTAATTTCTACCGAATTATCGCCTTCTGTAGGTCTAATCTGAGGACAACAAGTTAATATATCAACTTTATCGTTTACACTAAATAAATCAGGACATTCACACATATTATCTAAACTTTCACTATATAGAATATTCTCATATGTCCAGTGCAATAAATCAGTTGAAGAGTATAATGCAATTGCTCCCTTTTCACCTTTTGATTGAGCTCCTACAACCATCCACCAATTATTTTCGCCTCTCCACACCTTAGGATCTCTATGATGTTCTGTAAACTCATGTGGTGTTTCTATAGCAACATCCTGTTTAATGAATGTCTTCCCATTTTGAGAAATGCTTACACACTGATAACTTTTTCTCTCTCCTTCATTCTTTACATTGCCTGTATAGAACAAATATAATTTATCATCGTATTCTATACTACTTCCTGAATAAACTCCATTTTTGTCCATCATCCTATCAGGAATAATAGCTGAACCTTGATCTGTCCAATGAATCATATCTTCAGATGTAAATAATCCCCACTCTTTGTAATCATGATTCGTATTAAATCTATTCCATTGATAAAAAAAATAATATGTACCTTTATAATGTATTAATCCATTTGGATCATTTAACAAACCTTTTGACGGCTCAATATGATATAGCAGTTTATATGGATTTTTCAACACTATCTTCCTCCTTCCAATAATCCCAGTTTTCATTACACTTTAATATTCATCTATATTTTAACATCAGGTAACATTTGTTTACATAGAAATATCCGACGAAAACATGGAAAAAACTAAGATTTTTATAAATGTAAAAAAAAATAGTGTATAATATCATCATGCAAGAATATACAGATAAACTAACAAATCAATCTAAAAAAAGTATCTCTGATTTTGTTTTCTACAATTGTGGAATTGAACAATGTGAATCTGATCATAAGTACGGTCCAAAAGCTAGAGAATATCATTTTATTCATTTTATAATCGACGGGGAGGGAACATTAGAAATAAACAATATAAATTATTCAATCAAAAAAAACCAGTTATTTATCGTACCTGCTGGTGAAATTTCAACTTATCAGGCTAGTCATACACATCCATGGACATATTGCTGGATAGGATTTTTAGGCATTCAGTCTAATCAATATATCCATTCACTTTTACAGAGTAGTCAACAGGAATTTGTTTTGGATTGTCAGGATTCTTCTTATTATAAAGATAGAATCAAAACTATACTTAATATTTCTAATGGTAAACTATCTTCTTTTTTGAAGATAAATGGCATTATGTACGATATTATTGGAACTTTGTTAGAAGAAACTGGTGTTAACTTTACTGATGACTTTGATCTGTCAATTCCATCTCAAGCAATGCATTATATGGATTTACATTATTATGATGACATTCAGATATCTGATGTCGCAGATTTTATAGGTGTACATGTGAATTATTTAACAGGTATTTTTAAGAGAAAATATCATATAACACCAAAACAATACCTATCTCAACTAAAAATAAAAAAAGCAAAGAAAATGCTTTTAGAAACTGATTATCCTATTTATATTATTTCGAGTTCAGTAGGTTACAGTGACCCTTTGGCATTTTCGAGATATTTTAAAAAGAAAACCAATCTATCACCAAAAGAATTTAGAGAAAGAGGAAAATTAAATGAATAACAATCTTAGTATTAAATATGATTCAAAAGATCACTTATTTCATTTATCGAATGATAAAGTAAGCTATATTATAGAATTAGTGGAAAATAAATATCTCATTCACCGTTATTGGGGATCAAAATTAAAAAATTATAATTTTTCAAATAAACCAGTTCCACAAAAGAGAACTTTTGCAGCTGTACCAAATGATGATAAACCAGAGTTTTCATTAGAAATTGAACCTCAGGAATTCTCTTGTCCACATCAAGGAGATTACAGGGAATCCTCATTAGAAATTAAACTACAAAATGGTTATAGTGTGAGTAATTTTCTTTATCAGAAGTATGAAATTTTAGATGATATTCCTACACTTGTAGAATTACCTCATATTAGAAATGAAAAAAATATCTCAGCTAAAACATTAGTGATTCATTTGATTGACAATATCAATAATATAAAACTTATGTTGTTTTATACAATATTAGAAAATAATAGCTCTATCCTTAGGTCTACAAAAATTATAAACCAAGGAAAAGACTGGGTTTATATAGATAAGGCATTAAGTGCTTCACTTGATATGAACTTCGATAATCAAGATTCTATTTCTTTATATGGAAGTCATCAAAAAGAATTCCAAATAAATCGTCAGAAAATATCTCATGGTAAATATTCTATTGGAAGTACTCGAGGTGCCAGCAGTCCTCAATACCCTCCATTTTTAGGATTATGTTCATCCAATGCAACTGAACATAGTGGTGAAATATATGCAATGAATCTAATATATAGTGGAAATCATTTTGGACAAATTGAATTAGACCAATACTATCATATTAGACTTTCTATGGGAATTCATCCAGATTCTTTCAGATGGAAACTAAATCCTGGAGATACTTTTCAAACTCCTGAAGTTGTATTAACTTATAGCAAAGATGGCTTTAATGGAATGTCTCAAGAATTTCATAATTTGTATACACAAAATCTTATTAATCCTAATTGGAGAACCAAAAAAAGACCTCTTTTAATTAACAGCTGGGAAATGTGTTATTTTGATATTTCTGAGGAAAAAATGCTTGATATAATTACAAGTGCCAGTGAACTTGGCTTTGAACTAATAGTCTTAGATGATGGATGGTTTGGAAAAAGAAATAATAGTCGAAGCTCTTTAGGTGACTGGACAGTAAATACCGAAAAATTTCCAAATGGATTACAGCCATTAATTCAACACGCTCAAAAAAACAATGTATCATTTGGAATTTGGTTTGAACCAGAAATGATTTCACCAAATAGCCAATTAATTAAGGAACATCCAGATTGGGTTGTACATGTACCTGATTATGAACCTATGCTTGGCCGTCATCAACTTGTGCTAGATCTTACACAAAAGGATGTACAAGATTATATTATTGATGTTTTAAAACATTATATTAAAAATTATTCTATTTCATATATTAAATGGGATATGAACCGCCATATCACAGAGCCAGGTTCTGTCACTCTTCCAAGTGAGCAAAGCGGTGAGTTTTTCCATCGATATATTTTAGGTCTATATAGGATTTTAAATGAATTAACAAGTAGTTTTCCTGATATATTATTTGAGAATTGTTCTAGTGGTGGTGGAAGATTCGATCCTGGTATGACATACTTTATGCCTCAGACCTGGTGCAGTGATAATTCAGATGCATTAGATAGACAAAAAATACAATATGGAGCTTCTTATTTATATCCATCTTCAGCTATTACAGCTCATGTTTCAGATGTTCCAAATCATCAAACTAATAGAATCATTCCTTTTTCAACACGTGCCTCTGTTGCTTCTTCAGTAAATATGGGCTATGAAATGAATATTTTAAATTTATCTGAAACTGAAAAAACAGATATAAAGCAACATCTACAATGGTATAAAAATAATCGTGATCTTATACTTTTTGGAGAATTTTATCGACTTATTTCTCCTTTTGATTCAAATTCCAACCATTGTAGCTGGATGATCGTAAATAAAGAAAAAACTTCTGCATTAATCTATTTCTTTACCAAATCCTTTGATGTCTGTGAGCTTTCATTTTCATTAAAAATTCCATATTTAAATCCACACTATATTTATCACGACAAATGTTCTGATAAATATTATAGCGGAGAAGAACTTGCTCATGCTGGTCTTGCTATTAATTTAAAAGAAGGAGATTATTCCGCTATAGAAATATCTCTAACAGTTATATAATAAACCTTTAAAAATTATTCTATATCTATGACTGATTTTGGGTTAGTCATAGATATAGTTATTTTATTACATTATTTCATCTACCTTATCATACATTATTTTCTTTAATGGTTATACCCCTAAACTTTCTTCACAATATAAATAAACCCACGAAAATCCAAATTTTAGATTTTCGTGGGTTTTATGGTGGAGGCGAAGCATGACCTTTGAAGTCCACCATAAGAATTATATTTTAAAAAGTATCTCCACACAATTTATTCCATACCACCGTCACCAAATAAAATACTCATGACATTTTCATCATTAATGCTATATTTGTATTATTTTATACCATTGTATTTGCAATATATCAACAAATTGTAACGCTCTATTTATATCATCTGAAGAATAAGCTAATATAAACCACTCACAACTTTGTAATGTATTCTTTCTAATTTCACGAAAATAATCGAAATCAATTTCTGATAATGAATGACCGAGCACAAACACTCTTCTGCAAACATTCTGTTGCAGAAAAAACATTTTATTTTGCTCTATAATTTTTTTTGTATCTTTATATGTTGTCTTAAAAAATGCTTTAATAATCGATTCAGCTTCAACTTCACGAAAATCACGTTCTTGTAAATACTCACAATAATGTTCATACTCTTCTTCTGTCATTTGGCTGACATCTTCACTTTGGCAATTCCATAAAGAATCATTATGATGACCAAGTATTAATTTCATGCTCTCTCCAACTTTACCGTGAATATAGAGAATGCTTTTTCTTTCAATACCATATGTTCTTTCCAATGTATCTGTATAATTGAAATTCAAAAAAAGAGTTTGTGAATCCTTGCAGATATTCAAAATTTCAATTATAGATTGCAATGGTTGAACCATTGTATTCAACCTGCTAATCCATCGCTTAAATTGATAATCTATATCATTAGTAAAATTCAATTCTTCTTGAATTATGTATTGATAATCATGATTTGCACTATCTCCCCAATTATCATCTCCATAACCAATTAAAAAACTTGAATTATCCTCCTGCAACTGGTGATAATCCAAATTTCCTAACGCTTCTTCAAAACAACTCCAAAGATCTTCCCTAGGTATGTATTTCTCCAAACGTTTTATTAATTCATGCTTTTTTAAATCTTCATTAGAAATGCTATTTCGATCTAAGAATGTTGGAAATTCAGCAAACATTGGCCTTGGCTCACTTTCAAAACTCGTCAAATAATTATAAAAATCAGAATATCTACTATTTATTCCATGTGCAATATCAAAACCATTTCCAATAATTATCAAATTCATTTTTTCATCTCCATTCATTTGAATAAATTATTTTTATGCCTGAACTTTAAATCTTGTCCAATTTTAATTAGATTATCTTACTTTCGAATTGTACTTTTCGTGCTTCCTCCAACTACCACTATTATCTTTCACAACACAAACACTTATTTATAAATTTCCAATTAAACTCTTAACCTATATTCTTTATATGTAACTTAATTATTCTCTTAAGATGTAATATATATATAATATTTCTCATTAACTAGTCCTCTCCATAATAATCATATGGGTCTATAATAGAAATAATTTCATATTTTATATTACAGACTTCCAAATTTTTATTTTCTATATTTTTAGCTCCTAATAATGCATACTTATTAAGTGAACTTTTTCCATACATTTGATTAATTTCTATAATCGCAGACACTAGTATTTCTGCACTACCAAGCATAAAGTTATCCCCTTCATTATCTTCATAATCAAACACTAAATTAAATGGTAATTGAACCTCTAGCTTATATACTATTTCATTATCTAACACTTTTACACTACTTGAACATACTTCTAACTCCTCATATCCTATATCAGCATAACTACAACGCCAAAATTCTTCACTTATTTCAGTATAGTCAATAGTACACACATAATCATATAATTCATTACATATAGTTGACATATACATTTGAATTATCTTATTAGTTTGCTTTTCTTCATCTATATTAACATAAGTCTCAATAGTATAATCAACTTTGCAATATTCAAAAAATTCAACTAATGTAATTATTTGTATACTATTGCTCCATTTATAATCACTATAATCATTATTTAGTTCATTAAATTCATTATATAAGTAACTATTTATTACTTTTTTCTTATCATTATCACTTTCTTTCTCATACCAATTTCCACTTTTACAATCATCTGTAACGAATATTACATCTATGCTCTCATATTCTTGTGTATATCTTAAGATTTCTTTCCATATAATTAAGTCGTTATATTTCTCTATTCCTTTTTTAGTTACGTCTGAATATCCTGGCGGTAAACGGCAATCGTAGCGTACAGCTCCTTCTCTACATATCTCAATTAATTCAGTAAATGTAAATCCTTTACCAACCTTTTTATTTTTATATAAATACTCAACAAATTTCTTAGTTTCTTGAAAATATGATTCTACCTTAATCTTATAATTACTTATATCTATACTTTCATTTTTGTCTTCTATTGTATCTAATATTTCATTTAACTTAAAATTTAATTTATCTTTTATTTCTTCCCAATCTTCAAATAGTTTATTATTATCAACTTTCATAAATATATTTTGAACCTTTTGATTAAAAGAATTATATTCTTCCTTTAAACATTTGCCAATATCTTTATATTCTTTAACTTTGCTAGCAATTAGTTTTTTTTCATCAATTTTTAAAAACTCTTTATATACAGTATTGGGAATCCAAACATCTTCTTTATACAAATTAAGTATTGCTAAAATTTCAGCTCCAATGTTAATATTATGTGAAAATAAATGATTTAATACACTTGTATCTAGTATTATTTTAGTGACTTTTTTAAACGGTTTAAATGTACTTTCTTGTATTTTTGAAATATCATTTTCCATATAACTTTTTCCTCGTTTTCTTATGAAGTATTTTCTAAAACTTATTTATTATATAATTCATTTTGTATTAACTAACTTGATAAATATTTTTGAAAACCACTTAGAGTTAATAAAAAAATTAAATCTAAACAAATATTTAACTTATAGTTACTTCATTTGCTTTATTTAATTTATCGCATTTAATCAAAATCTACATCATCAAATTCCTCTATATCTATTGCTTCATCTATAATATTTATTATTTCTAAAAACTTCGATTACCTATTTTGTTATTTGTATGTAAAATCCTCTAGCTTTCAATTAAATAAATATATATCAATTAGGCTCAAAACTATCCTCTTCAATCTTTAATTTTATATTCTTAAATTTAGCGCCTTTTTGTTTCTAGAAATAGTTGATTTTTTTGTTTTGCTTCTTCATACTCCAGTAAATTTTTATTTTCAAGTTGCAAGTGTAGATTTAATTATACCTATTTCTATTGATAAGTTTGTCAGTGAGATACTTTCAGGTAGTAACATTCTTGCAATCATCTCTTCTTTTGTATATTTTCAATTATACCATCCCATATTATTTATCATCATCATGATTATTATAATAAAAAGGATTAAACCCACTCTTATTACTGTTAACCAAATTTTCAAAATGATTTGGTTTTAAATCAAGAACATCATATTCTTCGTCATCAAACATAAAAATTTGTAGATCACTTTCCACAACATTTTTGTAAAACGCTTTAATAACTTTTCCTATTGCTTTTCTGTTTTCATCATCAAATGGTTTTGATATATGATCTATTACCAAAATCGGTATTAACGGATATCTTTTTTCGCTTAAAAGCAATTTTAAAAATCCTAGATAACCACATAATTGTATTAATGTATGTCTTGCCATACTTCCTGTATGATATATTTTTTCTTCTTTATTTTCTAAACCATTTTCATCTGTAACTATTTCACTAAACATTGGTTGCAAAACATTTCCTTTTTTAATATATTGTATTTTGAAATCCTGCTTACTAACATCTTCTTCTACTAATGCAGAAATATCTTTAGCCGCTGTATATAATTTTGTA
The DNA here is from genome assembly GCA_018372555.1 of Clostridium sp. Classification (GTDB taxonomy): domain Bacteria; phylum Bacillota; class Clostridia; order Clostridiales; family Clostridiaceae; genus Clostridium. Next base: position 15,954 of record JAHAIU010000018.1, on the reverse strand, counting down.
ATTTCATCAGATAATTTATTTATCTTTTCTGTATTATCATAATTTTGTAAATTTTTTAATCTTAGTTTTATTTCTCTAATTCTTTTTCTCTTTTCTTTAATTTCATCATTACAATCTTTTATTTCTTCTGATAAATATTCTTCAATTAAAGATATGGCTTTAGCTTTTTCTTCTAATGAATAGCACTTAAATCTTGAATCATTTCTTTTTATCTCTTCTTTTAAATTATCTCTTTGTTTTTTTAACTCTTTTACTGTATTATCACTTATAATATATTTACTAAATGAAATAGTATTATTTAATTCTGCAGTTAACTTTATTAATGGATTAACCAGATATTCATAATTTTTATTTTCTTTAATTATTTCATCCAAACTATCCATTAATATCTTTCTATTATTATTTTCTTTTTGAAATTGCTTTTGATCAGAAATCCTATTTTCATAAATTTTTATCTGATCACATATATTGCTATACATTACTTCTAAATCTGCAATATTTCTTTGAGGTTTTCCTTTTTCAATATCTTGCATATTTTTCATTTTATTAACACACTCAATAACATTACTTGCATTCTTTCCATTGTACCAATAATTACACCCCAATATTTTTAGATTCTTATTAACCTGCATACATATGAATTCAAATTTTGCAGAAGAAGATTCTAATTGTTTTATATCATCTAATAACAATTCCAATTCTTTTTGTAAATTAAATATCTCTTCTAAATGATTATTAAAAATAAAATTTAGTATCGGTGTTAACTTAACTGAGTATTTTATATCTCTACATTTATCCAAAAAATTATATGTAGCACCTTGTCCTTTTTCTCCTAAAAAATTGAACATAGTAAACGCTCTATATGTTAATTCCTCTTCTGTAAAATCTCTTATATTTCTCAATTCTTGTTCATCTTTTGCAAATATAGCATTTAATTTTTCCTTATATTCTCTTAATTCTAAAACTTCACTTTCTTCTTCATCCTCATAATATAAATAATTTTCATTTCCACTACTATTTCTTGTTATAATGTATCTTATATTATCCAATTGAAATAACATTGTAGCTTTTTTCAATGTCCCTTTATACCAAGGAATATTGTTAAGATTTTTTGAAGAACCAAACATAAAGTCAATAAAATTATAAAATTCAGTCTTGCCTGAGCTATTTGTTCCTTTAAAATAATTAATTCCACATTCAAATTCATACGTATACTGCTTATTCTCAACACTAAACATTGTTAATTTTATTATTTTAAACATTTTGTATTACCTCTTTCAAAAATTGTCTATCCGAAATTTTGTTGCTAGATTTTATAGTATTTTCTAAAAAAGCATCTCTAACATATATACTCTTCTCTACTCTAGTATTTTCATTTCTTATCAATAAATCATTTTTTACACATAATTTATTTGCAGAAATTAATATATCCATAGACTTAATAATATATTTCATACTCTTGCAATATTCCTCATAATCTCCAGAAAGTAATGAAATACATTTACTAATAATGTCTTGAGTATTATTAGCTGTATACACTTTATTCGGTATAAATTTATTCTTTTTTATCAAGTATGCAAAAACCGAAATTTTAATTATACTTAATTGCTCATATTTATTTATCAAATCAGAAATTATATTGCAATAAATTCCAATTTGTATTAACTCCATCTCAATCTCAATTCTCTTCATTATTTTCATCCTTCCAAGAAATTTGCTTATCATATTCATCATCTTTATCTCTTGTCAAATATATACTAGATCCATACTTAATTTGTGCAGAACTTGCAAAAGAGTTATCTTGTTGTTTTGTTTCTTCTAATCTATTATATGGTATATCTTGTCCACTTCTTTGTAGTTTAAATTTAACATTCTGAAAATTTTCAAATGTAGTTTCTTCAATATCTTCTACTTTGTCTAACCTATTAGTTTCTAAATAGGACATTCTTAAATTTTGATAGTATCCACAATACATAAGATGTTGTTCTATTAAATAATCTGATAAATCGCATGATATTAGTTGCTTATATTCTCTAGAACTTGAAACTCCTAAATCTTTAAAATCAATTTTATGCATTTTTTTAAAATCAGAATAAAGAGGAATTGTTTCTTTCTCAGATATTCTTAAACAAATATTTTCTATTACTGACATTAAATTTTCAAATGTAAATATGTAAGACTTCCTATTATTTACAGCTTCCATTATTTGTACAGTTATATGGGTTAATAACTCCTTTAATCTATTATAATATACAACTTGATTTATACCTTGCTTTCTAAATAAAACATTATAAGATTCATCAATCTTTTTATCTATATTTTCAAATGCTATAAATTCATATTTATTTTTTATAATATTATAAATTTTGATAAATCTCTCAAGATCGTTATTAAAACTATTTTTTACTTTAGTTATTATTGATTTTTTATTTTTTTTACTTTCTTTTATTTCTGTAAATAATTCTTCTGCTGTTTTAGAAAAAAGTATATCTTCATTATTATAATATTCATCAGTAGCTAAAATATATTTATCCACTTTATTATCTGATATTTCTAATAGAATCCAATTTAAAAGAACCTTTTTCGCAACATCTGGTGTTACTTTAGTTCGTTTTACCTGTATGGCTATATTGGAATTTAAACCTTGCACATTATTTATAAAGTTTTCATTATTTTCGTCTATATTGTCTGCATTTATTTCCCTTATATTCACATCATCTATTGTTTCAAATTCAATTTGCATACCTTCCTTTTTAAGTAATGACATATAATATACAAACACCCTTATTTGATATGAAAATCCACCTAAACTGTTTATACCACTACTATCCGGCATATATGTATTCATATTTGTACTCCAATCATTTATGTAAAATTTTAACTATATTATATCATTTTTATATCTTAATTTCCATTTTAAAACAAAACATCTCAACTTCTTTTATTATTAACTATAGCTAAAAAAGAAAATATATTATACATCCTTTTATAATATATTTTCTTTGTAAATAGCTTGTCAACTTACCTTAAAGAAACTATTACTATACCTTTCAAACAACTCGCACCTCTTAATGCTGCTTGTAACTTCAACTCCTTCTTTTCTATTTCTACGCAAAGAAAAAGCCACATTTAATGTGACTTCAATGTGTTCTTTAAACACAACAACTTTTTTTTACAAAATCTCTTATGAACTTTTTACACTCTAGTATATTTCGAAACACAACCTGTGAAATCCACCACAATTATTATCAAATGCACCTATATTTCATCTAATTTACGTCGTATTTTTATTAAATGTCTTCTTGTTCCTCTATTAATCGCCTCATTCTTTCCCCATACCTTTTCAGCTCTTCTAACATATGTAAGGAAATTACCTTTGATTACCCTATTCCCTCTCTTTGTTTGAATATTGCTTCCTTTAACTGAGTACTTTATGTATAAATTTCTTGGACTAAATTTCTTACCTTTTTTATTAATACGACCATTTTTAACAATTGTTTTTAATTTTCTATACATTCTATAATAATATTTACTTATAGTCTTATCTTTAATAGTAACTATTTTGCCATCAAATGAAAATCCTAAATAATCAATTCTATTTTTTCCATTTACAAATTCTTCACTCATAATTTTATTGCAATTCACAAGTATCTTATTATTATATTTATATATTTGTGTCTTTTCCATTTCAAGCTGTACTTTCGCTTCATCTTTATATATATTGAAAATTTCAATTAATTTATTTTTTAAATCGCTTTCACTCACTTTAGGTAATACGATAATTATGTCATCACTATATCTCATATATAAACCTTTAAATTCTTCTACTATTCTATGTATTTCATTATCAACATTCAGCATATATATATTAGACAAAACTGCACTTATCGCTGATCCTTGTGGAATTCCGTAGGAATTTTTATTCTTTCTAGCATTATTAATATTTTTCTTTTTTAATTTTCTATATTCTCTTATATCAAAAATTCTTTTCTTTTGGTTCAACGTCTTAAAACCATTTGGAGTATTACTTAAATTATAGTATTTTAAAATATCTTCAAGTTCCCATGTTGAATATTTAGTAATATTTTTATATACTGCAAATAAATCATCAGAAAGTTTTTCAACATCTAATAAATTACATAACTGTTCTTTTAAATATTTATGATCTAAGTTATCAAAGAATCCTTTAAAATCACTAATAATAACATAGCATTCATTTGTCTGTCTAATAAAATCTATAGCTTTTTTAGCAAAATCAATGTTATTTTTCTTCAAATTATTTCTATATGCAATTGCTACTTCATCTATTCCATATTTTTTAGCTTTAATATTATATATTTCATTAAGCTTATAACTATAATATGAATATATATATCGATCAATATGTGCAGAATAACATATATCTCTTACTTTATTAGAATCCCTTATTCCATTTTTAAATTTACAATATTTTTTCTTATATCTAATAAACGGATAAAAACTATGCTTTTTTATATTTTCCTTATTACTTATATAATTCCAAACATTCTTTAATGCGACTCTATTATCAAAGTGAGCATAATTTTTAGGATATTTATTTTTTTCTTTCCATTCTTCTAAATCCATATTATTCCCCTAAATAAGTGATACCTACCAGCGATGAGGGATAGCGTCTCCTTACTGATAGGTACTACTTCAAACTTAGTTATTTTTAGTTTTTAACTAGCTATCCAACTTACTTTAATGATAACTCATGCTATAATGAATTATACAGAAAGGAGCTTAACAAGTTATACTATGACATTATTTATATCAATAATATTTCTTATTAAACTTCAATCAATTCTTGACAGATTAATAAATAATCTTCTACAGGAATTGACTACAATTCGTTTCCCTTATATCTTTATATAAGGCATATATATTTTATCATTTTTTACACTTATTGTACATTATCTATTATTAAGTAACATATACTGATGTATTTTTATCTGAATTTCTACATTTAATTCTTATTTACATTTTAATATTTTTTGCATTCTTGCTGATTGTTCTACTATTCGTTGTAGTCCTAAACTCCCTATTATTTCTTGCATCCCTACTGCTTGCTCTACTAATAAATTTTTATATAATTGACTATATACAATACTACTTTCTAATTTTAATTTATTATCAATATCCCTCTTATTAAGTGCATATATAGCATTTTTCAATATTTTAAAACTTTTTTCTTTCTTTGTTCTTAAGTAAAAATATATAATGTATATCCATTAAAATACTCCTTATAACCCTATATAATGAAAATATCAACTTAATTATATACTTTGACGAAAAAAGAAAACATATCTACTTTATATATATGTTTTCTTTAAAAACAGTTTATCATCCAACTTTTATATAAAAACTATCACTATACCTTTCAAACAACTCACACCTCTTAATACTGCTTGTAACTTCAACTCCTTCTTTTCTATTTTTACGCAAAGAAAAAGCCACATTGAATGTGACTTCAATGTGGTCTTTAAACACTACTACTTCTTTTACAAAATCTCTTATGAACTTTTTACACTCTGGGATATTCCTACTCATGACATATCCGCTGAAATCAGATAACAAATTTCTTACATCTGCTTCTGTAACTACCTTATTAACTTCTCTAGCTTCTATTTCTGATAATTTATCTTGAACATCAGTTTTTCTCTTCTTCAATTGATCCATTTTTTCTTTAAATTCTTCTTGAACAAAGCCTTGCGTTATAGCATTTACTATATTAGTAATCTGACTATCTATATCATTAATTTCCTTCAACAAAATAGATTTCTTATCATCATCAGCTTTTATTTGATTCTTCAGATTCTTATTAATGCCTTCTGTTAAAATCTTTATTGCTTCATCATTAAATATCTTTCTTTCTAATTCTGAAAGTACATATTCTTCAACATATTCTTTACGTATTTCCTTATTATCGCATACTTTTGAGCTTGTCTTAGTTCTATGGGCACATCTATACGAAACATACATTTGTTTATTTTTAGCTTTTCTTCTATTTCCACAAAAAGCTTTTCCACAACATCCACATCTAATGATTCCACTGAGTAAGTAATTTTCCTTCGCAGTATTTGATCCAGGCTTTGCTTTTCTCATCTTCAAAATTTCCTGTACCTTTTGAAAATCTTCTTTAGCTATTATTGCAGGCATACCGCCTTCTATCTTTATTACTTCACTCTCATCTTTATAAGCATGTCCATTTCTTTTACCAAAAGCATTCTTTGAAGCTGTCTTATTATAGATGTAAACACCTGTGTACTTTTCATTAGTTAATATACTGTGAAGACTGTTAACTTTAAACATAGTATTTATTTTTGTTTTATATCCACGCTCATTTAATTCATTAATAATTTCACTTCTTGAATGACCATCAATAGTCATTTTATATATTAGTTTAACGCATTCAGCTTCCTTCTCATTAATGATGTACTTTTTTTCTGCATCAACATCATAACCTAAAGGTGGCTTCCCACCTGTATGTTGCGTTCTATAAGCGTTTTCTTTTAATCCTTTCATAGTTTCCCTTGCCAGGTTCTTTGAATAGTATTCTGCCATACCTTCAATAACACTTTCAAGTATTACTGCTTCTGGGCTATCATCTAACTGTTCTGTAACACTTATTAATCTTACACCACATTGTTTAAGCTTTCTTTTATACATTGCACTATCATATTTATTACGTGAAAATCTATCAAGCTTATGGACTACAATACAATCAAATTTACTTGCTTCTGCATCCTTCATCATTCTAAGGAATTCTGGTCTTTTATCACTTGTTCCAGATTTAGCTTTATCCATATACTTAGCAACAATTGTATCTCCCCTAGCTTCAACAAACTGTTTACAGGCACGATATTGCGCATCAATACTTTCCTCTCTCTGATTATTACTCGAAAATCTTCCATAAAAAGCTACCATAGCCATAAATACATCACCTCTTAAACTTTTTAATGCTTTAAGAGGCTAGACTTAATGTGCTAATAACAATATTTAATTTTCATCTAAGTAAATATATTAATACATTAAGCCTCCTCTTGCTGCATTTAAATTATTATATATATTTACCTAACTATTTTGTTTCATCGATTTTTTTATATAAAGTTAAAATTATTTTGTCTCTTGAAATTAGTAAATCCTGTGGATCATTATATTCATCCACTCCATAGTATTCATAAAGTTCAGCAATACTCATCTTTGTTTTTCCTAACTCTATATCTATTTTTTCATATCCTTTCATCTATATACAACTCCTTCAATTTTTATTAAACAAATATTTGCTATTCATTTAATAAGCTTTTATTAAACATTTGATTTTTCTATATATTTCAATGTCAATATATCTGCTACTGACTTATATATATTGTCAGTCGTACTAACTTCCATATCTTCATCACGTTTTATCTTTTCAAAACTATCTCTAGTATAATTTCTCTCATATAATTTTTCCCTTGATATTGATGTTTTTATATACTCTGACATAAGAACCTCCATATAATTAACTTTTATTTGTGACTAAGGGCTTTTTCTTTGCCCTTAGCCATCAATACTATTAATTAATCATTGAAGTTAGCTCCATAATAGAACAATCCAATTATTGTAAACTTTTCTATGTCAAAGTTTTTTAACATCTTTTTAGTTTCTTCTTTTACCTGATATAATTGTTCTTCTTGTTCTCTAATTGTATAGCTCCAATCTATACAATCTGTAAAATGTATAGTTATTTCAACATCTTCATTAACTTGCCTAACATTTTTAACTCGTTCTATTGTTTCATTATTATACATATTACATATATACTTTATTTTTTCGGAATCTATATTTTCATTAGGTATTATTACTTGAAAGCCTACAAATGTCATACCATAATTCCATCCATATCTTGTATATGAATCTGATAAATACCTTGAATATACAGCAATATTATCTCTATCTCTAATGAATTCTTCCTTATCAATTCCTAAATTAACTAAATTATTAATTTCATTTTTTAACATATCAATCGCATCCTTTCAAATTTGCATTTTATTAAATTAAACTGCTATAATGTTTGTATCAATGTATTTTCTAGGGGGCATGGGTAGCATGCCTTTTACATTATTTTTTGAGATATAGAAATGTATTATTGGCGTGATACATTTCTATATCAATTTTCTTTTAATTAGTTATTTTAATTTAACTACAAGAATTACTTCATCATCACCACCTTTAACAAATCTATGATTATCAAAAGTAATAGATGTTCTATTACTATAATCCAAATTAAATGTTTCTGTAATTTCTTTAACTAATGGAGAAGAGTATATTATTCCTTTATTCTTATAGTTCTTAACATTAAACTCATCAGAATTATTAGATAATGTCTTTCCTATTAACAATTCATCATCAGTTAATGCCAATTGTACAGTTTGTGGTTGTCCTATACGTTCATAACCTTCCTTTGAAATAGTAATTCTCATACCAGTTTTAGCATTAATTACAGATAATACACCAGAACCACTAGAATGTGTTCTTTTTATATTCTTAGCTGATACTGGTTTCGAACTATTTAATAGTTCTTCAATATCTGATTCTGCTTCTTCATTAACATTATCTATGAATGTTTCATCTTGAGTATCTTCTGCAACATTCATTTCTTCACTGTCATTAGCTTCTTTATTATCTTGCTCATCAATAATACTGAAATCCATATTATCATCCCTTTCTAATTCATTTTTTCTTCTTTCTATAAATTCTTTGCTTACTGACATAACACTTCTTCCTTTCTTTTCCATCATATATATTTATTATTGTAAAGCGTTAAAGTATTTTAACGCTGGCTATCTTATTCAAAGACACTGTATTGCATTTAAAGATGCAGACTTTCACTTTATAGGACAAACTCCATTTCAGCTTTTGATAATTCACTTGCCAAATCTGAATTTAACCTAATTCCTTTAAAATGCCTTATGCCTTTAATCTTTTTCTCTTCAACATGAATATTTAACTTGTCTAAAGCAGCTTGAAACATCTTCCAAAACTTTTGGTTTGACTTGCTGTTTCTATCATCTATGCCTTGTTGACTTATCCATGTATAATATTTACTAATAATATCTTTTCTTGATATTTTACTTTCTTCATCAACTACAAACATATCTTCAACAAATCTGATAACAGGATTCTGTTCTTCTTGATATCGTTCTAAAAGCTTATTAATAGCTGATGATTCAGTAAATTTATAATCATTGCTTCTTAATCTCTTTAACCCTTCTATAGCCCAATTTAAAATACCAGGCATTTCGTCTTTTCTAATCTTCTCAAATAAATGAACATCCTTTTCATCTCCTTCAAACTTCTTGTTAAATGGAATTATCATTATTTTTCTAAAATATCCATGAGTTATATCTGTTGTATCTGGAAGTGAATTAACTAAAAATATTAACTTACATATTGGAACGTAATCAATTGGAGCTTGGTACTTTATATCAATAGTCAAATTATCTCCACTAATTATTGCCTTAAGATTTTCAGTATTAATTCCTTTAGCATCCTTAAGTTCATTCTCTGAAGAAATGTTGACAATCTTATCTATTATAGATTGAAGTCCAAACTGCCTTGACATTCCATTAAGACTTTCAGCTGATACATTTTCTTTTCCAACCAATTCAGTAATAATCTTAGCTAATAGACTTTTCCCATTAGAACCCGAACCGTAAAAGAAAAATGCTTTTTCTGCTCGTGTTTCAGCTGTTAAACAATATCCCATAATTTCTTGAATGACATTAATTAATTCTTTATCGCCTTCCATTACGTCATTAATATACTTAAGAAATAGTTCACATTTAGCATTTTGATTATATTCAAAAGGTACTTGAATAAAACTTAAATATTTAGGGACTGTGCTCTTTCAACTCATATGTTGTTAAATTAAACATACCGTTTTTTAGATTAACAAGATTTCTATTGGTTGTTAAATTTTTAACCAATTTAGTTGCTCTTTGAACTGCTCGTAATCCTTCTTTTTCATTAAAGCTATTCCAAAGTTCTTTAGGTTCATTCATAATTTTATGAGTTAGTTTAGCTAATATTAAGCTTTCTATATTAACTCTAGTGTAATAACCATGCCTATTGTAAATAGCCATTTCATCATCATTTAGTGCTATTAAATCAACTCTTCTTAAAAAATGATTTGAAAATGTATTGGGATCAAATATAGTTTTTCTACCTTTATAAAAGAAACCTCTATCTGCCATATTATTTACAATAATTGTGTTTTCTAATTCTTTTTTTAAATCTTTTGACGCTTTTAAATCATCTTCTGTTACATGTTTCTTAATGTTTTCATACAAAGAATTAGTCTTAGCTATATCTAAAGAACTCACTTTATTCATAAACAAATAAAATATATAATCACCATTATTAAGTAAAATACATCCAGCAGTTAATTTTTTAAGATTGTTTTCATTACCTATTCCATTACTAATCTCATTAAGGTTTGCATATTCTTTTGGAATAAAGCGGAGTCTCTTTAGATGATATTCTTTCAAATAGTCATCTTCATTAATTATTTCTGTTTTATTATTCATGATAGAACCTCCTGTAGTTTGTCAGTGATACCAAACAGGTATCACCAACAACATTATTTCTATAAATCAAATTCGTCTGAGTTATCATCAAGTACTTTTTCAAATTCATCTGTAGGTTGTATTTCCTCAACATTCTCATAAGTGTTCCCATCATCATCAATATTGTGCTTAACTGTTAAAGTTCCCTTAATACCAATTAAATTATTTAGGTTTATTTCAGTAAGATTTAAAGCTTCACAATAACTTTTTAAATTCTTTCTAAACTTTGACTTAGAACTAGCAGAGATATTATTTCTATCAATTATTGAAAACTTATTTCCTTCTTGATCACTTATTTCATAATTCCAAACTATTTGATTTTTTAAACCATATTTCGTAGTTTGATTATTTTGTCGATACACACTTCTTAAAATAAATGAATATCTTCCTTCTGGTATCCTAGCTTGTCTTACAATACTAAAAGTCAAATCTTCTGGATACGCATTAAAATTCAATCTATTATCTGATTGCAAAATTTCATTTAAATAATTTCCTTGGGGTTCATTAATTGTATTTTCATTTTTAGCAATGTCCGAATTTAAATCCTTAATTAAATCTTTTCCTAATTCATTTTCCATAGCAAAATGCCTCCTCTTAATTTACAAATTACTTTTTCCAATTATCTTGTATTTTTATATCAACAATAACTGGCACTATTTTTAAAATAGTTTTCATTCCTTGTATCATGCTTTTTTGTAATATTTCTTTAGCTTTTTCGGCTTCATCAATAGGAACTTCCAATAAAATCTCATCATGTATAACGTTTACAAGGCTCCATTCTGGGTATTCTGTTAAAGATTCTACTAACAAAGCTAATGCTTCCTTAAAACCTTCTGCTGCACTTGCTTGTATTGGAAGATTCAGTCTCTTTACATCACCTTTGGGTATATAATCCCAACATCTTCCTCCAATACTTTTAATCACATCAGCTGTTAAAAGAATATTATGAAGTTTAAATATATTAGGATAGCTTCTATAAAATAAAGTCCTAATATAATCAGCTTGCGATTGTGTTACTGAAATTCCTTCTTTATTAAGAATTTTAGTTAATCCATATGTAGATACACCATAGATCATAGAAAAATTAACCTTTTTCCCTAGTTTTCTTTCAGCATTATCTATTAAGTTTTTATTTTTTTGCAAAATCAATGCAGCTGTTTCACAATGAATGTCTTTCCCTTCTTCAAAGGCTTTAATCATATTTTTTTCTCCAGCTAATTCTGCTAACACTCTAAGCTCTATTTGATTGTAGTCGCAGATTACAAATACATTACCTTCTTCTGGAATGAAGAATTCCTTAATTCCATTAGGAAATCCTTGCAAATTTGGATTTGAACAAGTAATTCTGCCAGTCTTAGCTCCATCAATCTTTCAATTTGCATGAAGCCTACCATCTGAGCCGATTTGACTCTTTAGCTTATCTCTGTATAGGTGTAAGAACTGATTGTTTTCTTTATATTGCAAAAGAAGTTTGTAAATCTCATTTTCAGTCTTATGCTTAGATAAATACTCAAAGGATAAAGACTCTGGATAGATATTGTTATTATATAAAGCTTGTATGACTTCTGTTGTCTCATCTAAATTCAAATTCTTTCCTTGTACTCCTAATTTTGATTTAATCTTATCAGCTAAAATAGCTTGTTCATGCTCTTTTTTCTTTACAATATTCTCATTGAAAGCTTTGTAATCAAACTTAATTCCATTCATTTCCAATGAATCAATTATGCTATTAATTCTCATTTTTCTTCACCTCCTATATATTCAACTTTTTCAAATTGAAATTCTTTAATTAGATCTTTCCTACACCTATATAATAACAATTTTCAAAATTACCATCATTTCTTATTTGGGAATGTTCAAAATAATATGGAAAATATTCCATTTAATGTATTCTTGGTAAAAAAAATAAATATGTAATTCTATTCATCAGAACTACATATTTACCTATTAATTATAAATTTATATATTCATATCCTTCTTTGAAATTTTCTTTAGTGTATTCTAATAATTTATATAATGTATTAAATATATCTTTACTTATTTCTTTGTCATTTTCAATATTAATATTTTCTGTTTTTTCTTTATTTTCTATTTTAAATCCTTCTAATAAATCAATATTTCTTAAATCTTCTAAGTCTTCTTTCTTTATATTTAGAATTTTAATTATAGCTTCTTTCAAATCTTCTTTTAATTCTTCTGTACATATTTTTTTATGACTCAAAGTTTCTGTATCTAGCATATCTTTTACTATACTAATTTTTAAACCGATTATATCCTCTAATTCATTTATTAAATTATTATAATAATTATCTTTTCCTTGTTCTATTTCAAATGCAAGATTTTTCAAAATTTCTTTTATGTATAAATGCCTATACATACAATTATCTAAAATAGTTACTTTAGCAACTCTTCTTATTAATTCTTCATAATGGTACTTTTTCATTCCTTTATAATTTATTATGTCATATATTATTTCTTTATATAATCTCAAGTTGTATCTACGTTCTACATTATAATATTGAATTATTTCATCACAAATATTATCTTGTTTACATTCCTCATACATAACTTCAAAAGCAACATAGTTATCACTTAAATATGCACATTTTGACTTAATCCCTTTAAGCTCATCATTAAATGCTTTTTCTAATATACTCTTTGATGTTTTATTTCTACCTTCACCTTCTTCCTTTCTTTTAAGATTGACTTCTCTTTCTAGCAAATATCTTTCAAGTATTTTTTCTAGCTCTGAATTTATTTCATCATTCTCAAACTTATTTGATGAGACAGTATTATGGGTCATTTTAAAAAATACATTATAATAATAATCTTCATTCTTTGCAATATATTCTAGAATATCATATAAATATACTCTTCTTTGTATTACTTCATTAACAATATAATTTTCATAAACATTATTTCTTTTATTCGATATGCTATTGTTATTTTTATTAATCTTACTAATTAATTCTTGAATCGCTTCTATTTTACTATCTAATAATCTATTTTTTTTATTATTAATCTCATCAAATCCAAATATTGCTTTATCCACATCATTCAAACCTATTGGCTTATTAATTTTGTTTTCAGCAGATTCTTCAACTATACTAAATAATCTTTCTATATCTTCTATTATTGATGCATTTTCATTAAAATTATCAATAAAGTCTGAATGTACACCAGTTAATTTTCTATCAACATTTTCATTTATCACATTATTTTTTACAGAATTATACAACTTTGTATTATCATTAAATTCTATAGAATACTCTTTTTTAGCTTTTATTCTCTCTTGATATAGAAATTCATTATACCAAGTAATTAATATTTCCTTTTTTAACTGTGAAAATTCAATTAATTTGTATTTTTTACCAAATATTCTTTCTGCTTCTTTATACCCATCTGAACCAGGCATACATCCCCATTTTTCTACAACTTCCATGCCATTATTGCTGCTGCTATTACAAACTTTACTAACCAATTCTCCACATATGATTCTTTCAATTCTACGTTTTAATTCATCTTTTAATAATTCCATATATATTACCTCTGAATTAATCTATAATGTTTTTATTTATAACATTATACCATTATTATTTTTTCTATTTAATCAATAACCTTGTATTTTCAATCAAATAAGGAAACTTTTCTATCACTAATACAAGCAAAATCATTTTACGATGAATTGCATTTTGGGGGCATTGGGGGCATAGCCAACACACTTTTTTTCTAGCTCGATGTTTGAAATCAACAAAAATAACAATTATTAACTCATAATAAATACAAAATATATCATAAATTAATTTTTGCTTGAAAATGTATAATTCCCCCAAAAAAATTAATGACAATATAAAACAGCACATAATGCTTTTTAATTTAGCTTATGTGCTGTTTTACAATTTAATAAAATATTATTTTTTTCTATACATCTTTAAATCGGCTATGTCTAAAACAATTCCTGCTTCTCTAAAAAGTCCAGTCCTAATAATCCATTAACTTTTTCGTCTGGATCTATCTGTCCAAAATCTATTCTGAAATCATTTAATCTAATATCTCCACATGAAATAGTGTCAATTCTTTTTCTTACAGCATAACTCGAAGCTCCTCCATAGCCATATGCTTCAATCAACATATCTTCATTTGTAAATTCTTCCTGTAGTTCTTCTAAAAAATCAGATGATATTATTGTATGAAATGCACCTGTATCTACAATAACATCATTTACAACTATATTTTTTCCTTCATGTTCAATTTCAATAGAAGTATATAGCAATCCACTTTTTAATTGTAATTTTACATTCACTATATACTCCTTCTTATTCCAATATTTTTTACTTTTTCTATTACAACATTTTCATTAGCAGTACTATATACAAGCTGACCATTTTTGCATTTTGCAAATTCTTTCATTGCTTCATGACCATCTTTGATTACCTTTATTACTGCAATATCATCAACATATTTATACTTATCATCTTCATGACTTTCCACAATTTCAAATTTAATAAATTGATTTGGATATAAACTCTTTACTTCGCTCCATTTCATAGGTATAGCACCTCTTTTCTTTTTGGTAATCATATTATAACATATTAGACTATGTAAACTTTTATTTCTAATTTATTTAATCATTGCAGATATAAACTTAAATTGCATAATAATTGAAATAGTATTGATATTGATAAATAAATTCAAATTTTTTAATATTATATTGGAATATATATTATTAAATAGGATATATACAATTAGTTATCTTCTTGAAATAAATTTTTATTATTCAATATATAGCGTTGCATATTAATAGCAAATACTATATATTGAATATTTTATTTAATTTACTTATATTAATCTTATAAGTAATAACTTAATATTAATTTAATTTTATTTTTATATAATTGTTTTTTATATTATTTATAAAATAGAATTATTTTTTAATTAAACTTATAAATTTTATTATATATTATAACCCCTTTCCCCCTCTTTCTCCCCCGTTAGTTCCATTATTAAATTACAACTCACTTCAACTATTAAATTGTTCTATTTTTTATTCTAAGATTTTAAATTTTAAAAAATTATACTTATTTTCCAATATGTATTGAAGTTAAATTACTTTTTATTGAATAATATATTTATGATTCTCTTCCATGCAGATTAGAAAAAAGAGTACTTTTGCTATGCCCCCTTTGCCCCCTGAAAAAATGTTGTAGCAAAAAAAAGATGGATTTCTCCCAATGTCATTTAGATAAGACTTTTTCTTATCTAATCCACCTAAGAATATTATAAAATTCTTAGGTGGATTTTTATTTGTGCATTTTTTTGATTTAAA
>JAHAIU010000313.1 GCA_018372555.1 Clostridium sp. | reverse complement strand
GTTCTTTTTCTTTTGATGGAAATATATCAGGTAAATCTTCTGCAATAAATAATCCATTCATTAACTCTAATAGCACTTGAATATTACGATCTGAATTATTACTTACTCTTTTTAAAACTAAAATACTTGCTTTTATTTTTTCAGCAACTCTATCTCCTAATATTTCAATCATATTCTCCATAGGAATATTTAAATTTTTTTCGTGCTCTCTAATTATTAATTCAAGAGCTTCACTATTTGACCTACAAGAATGTTTTGTTTTTATATTTTCTATATGCTCTATAGAAGCATTTGATAATCTATAATGTTTTTCTTGTCTTTTCATATTCTATTGTTCCTCCTTAAAAATTTCAGTTAAATCAATGTAATTTTCATCACAAAACTTTTTCATTACTTTTGTATTTAAATCTAAAACTCTTAATATTTTTTCCATAGTTATTCTATAATTTGCTTCAAACTTTCTCATTTCATCTGAATGTGATAGACTTTCTAAATGTTCTTTTAAAAACTCATTTCTACTTACTCCTTTTGCTTTTGCAAAAGAATCTATTCTTGTTATTGCTTCTTTAGTCAATCCTCTGACTTTAACTTCTGCCATAATAAGCTCCCTTCTCCTTGTAAAAATGAAAGTATGAGAATTTATTAAAAGTTCCCATACTGAATGAAAAATTAACTTTTTTTAAAAAAGTTTTCAAAAACATTTGTTGTAATTGTGTACTTTATGTTGAATTGGTAACTACTTGACATACTTACTTTAAGAGCATAAGGGGAAATTGCCCCCATATTCTATGTGGGACTAGGCAAAGCCTAGTATTTCAATGGGTACAAAACAACTTCCAATTATCCCACTTTAAGCCACAAAGACGCCCTGTTAAATCCCTTTTTTATCCCACTTTAAGCCACATAAAATCCCTAAAAGCTACCATTTTATTTAACCATTTTCTCTAAATCTTCTTTCTTTTTATTAAGTTTATCTATTTTATCATTAAGCTCTTTATTATCTTTTTTAATTTTTTCTACGTCTTTATTTAATGAATCAACTTGTCCTTTTAAACTTGTTATTGTTGAATCAGTAGTTGCAATTTCTGTTTCTGTTTGATATTCTTTATCCTTTTCTAATGAACTTATTTTTGAATTTGCATTATCTATTTCTTTATTTTTATTTTCAATTTTTATATCATTATCTTTTATTTCTTTTTTAACTTTTTCTATTTCTTCATTAACTAATTCTATTGTTAATCCTTCTTTATTTTGTTCTTTTAAATTATTATCAATAGAAATATCTCTTGAATCAGAATAAAATTTCACCTTTTTAATTTCATTTGTTTTATTGTTTTTATTTATAAAAGTTAATGAAACTGCACTCCATTTTTTCTCTGGTAATGTTGCATATATAATATAATCCTGATCTGAAACTTTAACTAATTTAGTAGGTATTATTTCATTTGGATTATTCTTTTCTCTAAGCTCTACAGACAAATTTGAATTTGTATTAATATCTAAATTATCTATTTTTAAGTTAAATTGTATTAAATGATTTTCAGGGTTATACTCTCTATTTGTTACATCTACATTTATACTATCTACTAAAAAAGGTTTATTTAAAGCACTACTAATCAGATTAGCTTCTCTATTAAATAAAGCATTAGAAGACAAGAAAAATATCAATATTATTACAATAACTCCACTTATTAAGTAATATGTTATTGCACCATTCTTTTGAAATTTATATTTTAAATCATCTACTTTTAACTGCAAACTTTCTTTATCCATACCTATTGCTCCCTTCATACTTATAGGAAAAAAGAGCTTTATAAAATTTATAAAGCTCTTAAAAATCACTTTACTTATTCAAACTTATCTAAAAATAAAACCATTTTTAAATACAAAAAAGGTAATAAAACAAAAACTAAAATAAATATTGAAATTAATATAATTGTTAAATTTAAATTCAAATTAGCCACCTCATTATTCTATTATTCTTCTTACATTTCCATTAAAATATCTGCTCCAATAAGGGCTATTTAAATCTCCTATACTTACACCTTTCGTTGAACTATCATTTAAAAACTTCCCATTTCCTAAGTAAATTCCAACGTGTCCATTTCTACCAGCAGTATCAAAGAAAATCAAATCTCCACGCTTCATTTGTTCTTTCGGAACAGACTTTCCTAATGTTAATAAACTCCATGTTGTAACACTAGAACGATCTCCTAATTGTATTCCAGCACTAGCATAACAATAGTGAACTAACGAACTACAATCAAATCTTCCTGCAATAACATCAGCTTCTGTTCTTCCACCACCCCATACATAAGGTGACTTTCCTACCCATTTCATACCAGCTTCAATTGCCTTTTCTATAGTTTCATTATCTCCTTTAATACCTCCACTATTAACTAATCCTTTGCTTCTAAATTCCATAGCATACTTAAATACATTATTAGGATAATTATTTTGTGCAGTATCTAAGTTTACACTCATACCATAACCCGGCCCCCCATTATAACAAGCAAATATTCGTCTTAATATTTCACTAAAATTTGAATCATTTTCATCAGCGTTCCAGTTGATTACTTTCAAATTTTCTGTACTATTATAATCTAAGGTTGGTACAAGTTTTTTTCTGTATAATACATAATTTGCATAATGTCTAGTTTCATAAGCACCAGTTATTATTTGCAATCTAACGTCTTTTAAAAACACATTCCAAATTTCATCTACACTACTAAACGAGTAACCTAACTGTTTATAAATATCACCTAATCCTAAATCTAAGTAATATTTATAAATGTCACTTCCATCAAAATCATATCTTTGTTGTTGCATTATTCCATATGCTCCACCATAAGAATCATTGGGATTAAAATTACTTTCTTGCTTTGCAATTCCAGCCAAAACCCAGTTAGGTATTCCAGTTAAATCAGAAGCTTCATTAAAATATTGAACAAATTCTGCTGGTACTCCACCAGCTCCAAT
>JAHAIU010000312.1 GCA_018372555.1 Clostridium sp. | reverse complement strand
CTTGAAGATTTAAATAAATATAAGGTTGGTGGCTTTATCTTATTTGATGACAATATAAATGGTGAAACAAAGGAAAGTCTTTCTTCTACCATAGATACTTATCAAAATAACTCTCCTATTAATCTTATTATAGCCATAGATGAAGAAGGAGGAACTGTTAATAGATTAAGTTGGTATCCTGAATTTAGAGCAGTTCCATTCTACTCACCACAGGAACTATATAATGAGGGTGGATATCCCCTAATTATTGATGATACTAAAGAAAAAGCTACTCTTTTAAAATCCCTTGGAATCAATATGAATTTAGCTCCAGTTGCTGATATTTCTACTAATCCAAATGATTATATATATCCTAGAACCTTTGGAAAAGATGCAGAAGAAACAGCTAATTATGTAAAAACTGTAGTTGAAACTATGAAAGAAAATAAAATAGGTTCCACTTTAAAACATTTCCCTGGATACGGAGGTAATTTAAATACTCATGACGAAATGTCTGAAGATAATAGAAGCTATGAAAGCTTTTTAAATAATGATTTTATTCCTTTTAAAGCTGGTATAGATGCAGGTACTGATAGCATTTTAGTATCCCATAACATTATAAATTCCATAGATGAAAATTTTCCAGCTTCATTATCTAAAAAAGCCCATGATGTTATAAGGAATGAATTGAATTTTGATGGGGTAATTATGACAGATGATTTACAAATGAGTGCTATTAAAAATTATTACGGAGAAAGTAAATCTGCAACTTTAGCAGTAGAATCAGGAAATGATTTAATAATTTCCTCAGACTATCAAATTCAAATTCCCACTGTAATTGAAGCCATTAAAAATGGGGAAATAAAAGAAGAAGTTATAGATAAAGCCATTTTAAGAGTATTAATATTAAAATTAAAGTTAGAAATAATATAAATTAATTATATCTAAACTAGCTCATACAAATATTATTAATATAAAATAATTTAAGATTATATAAAGCTCTTTTTAAAACTAATCTTGTTATGTAGAATAAAAATAAGAAAGTGGCTAAATCAATTTATCCCCTTTCCTATTTAGTATATTTAATTTTATTTTTTTCATTAACTATTTTAATCAAAGAAACTTTAAAAATTCTTAATTATAATCTATTTTATAAATTTCATCCTTCTGTTCATCGCCTGATAAAATAATTTCGACATAATCATTGAACCATTTGATTTTAATGTTACTTTCGCTTGCTCTTCCTCCATCGTTGCTGATATTGCCATGAATGGTTGTTACTTTTTTCTTTTTGTTATCAAATAGCGTTATTTTAACTTCCTCTGATCCAAATAAAAAAGGTTCTCCAACAGATTGAAACAGAATAGTATAACTATTATTGGGGTTGGTGTATTGTGAAATAGTTGTAACTTTAAATTCAGTAGTATATTTAAACCAAAATATGAAAATACCTAGTATAATAAAAATTACAAATATACTAATAAGAACATTATTTTTTACCCTTTTCATACCATCCTCCTTTTTAATGTGGACCAATATACAGTTGTTTATTTTTCTCTGTTTTATTTCAATATATTATTGTTGAAATAGTTATACTCATACCAGCGCTCAGTTTCTACCCTCTTATTTGCCCAGTAATCATAATATGCACTATTTACTAATCCCTTTTCTCTTCCTTCATCTATTGCTTCTTTTGCATCTAATGATAAAGTTGATATATACCATAAATCAATTTCAGCTCTTGTATTTATAAGTTTTAGGTTTTCTTTAGCTATAAAATTATCTATATTAACAAAGTTTAATACTAAATATATTGATACTGCTGATACAACAATAGGTTTAAATAAAAGTTTTTCTCTCCATATAAAAGCTAGGAGTAATAATAAAGCTATGCATAAAAATAAGGTAAATGCTTGAACTAATATTCTTAGTCTAGTGTATCCAAATTCTCCAATATAAAGGTTCATCTTATATATTGCAGCTACTCCCATATTAATAGTTAAGAGGGTAATAATACTATATAAAACATTTAAAATATTATTAGATTTAGAATGTTTTACATCTGTTTTAATTTTTATAGATATTATCATAATTAAATTTACCACTACTAAAAATACTAATTGGAAGAATCCTTTTCTTGCATACTCAGAGAAGCTAACTCCAGAAGGCAGTGCCTTATTTAAATATAAATGAGTAACTTGCACTTGCGTAAATACTAAATAAATTAATATTATTGATACTAAGATTGTAATTATAGTTGTTGAATTTAATGTTCTATTAAATGTTTTATTATTTACATTTTTAACTTTAACTGATCCTAAAGAGTAATATAGACCATAAGTTAGGAACATAATAATGGTAGCTATAAATACTCTTGATATAAAATCATAAATATTTTTTATATTTATATAATCCCATATATTAGATAGGTAATAACTAAATACCTCATCAGCTCCTGAAAGGATCATTAGTAAAACTATTACTAGTGGAATAGAAATAAGAATTCCATTAATTATATGTTTCGTATTCCTACTTTTCTTTTCTCCATCAGCTTTACTAAATTTTTCTCTAAACTCAAAGGTAAGTTTCCCAGTATTCTCAAAGGATTTCCCTACTATAATTTCTAAAAATGCTGTAATAAAAGCAACAAATTTAAAAGGTAGTTTTTCATAAGTTAATAATAAAAATCCTGAAAATAAATTAATAGGTATAACTATTAAATTTAAAACTCTAAATACTTCATTAGTAAATATTCCATAGGTTATTGATAGTGCTATACTAGATAAAACTAAAAAGAATCCTAAATAGCTTTTATTTCTTACACCTATAACACTAAAGAATATTACAGTCATTAATATAGTTACAATTGCTATTGATATTCCAAAATAGTTAAATAGGAATATAGATAAAATTGCTCCTAATATTAGGGTTAAAGGAATTAAATTAATAGCCTTATTGCTTTGCATCCTTCCTTTTTCTAATTCTATTAAAGGCTTTCTAATTCTATAATTATTTCTTATATTATAA
>JAHAIU010000311.1 GCA_018372555.1 Clostridium sp. | reverse complement strand
TAAAACTACAATAACTCCTAATGATACTATAATTGTTACTATCCTAGACTTGCTCATAAGATTTCCTCCTTAAAGCTTTTTCTTCATCTGGTCTGATAATTTTATCATAATAAAATCATTATCTAAATATGAGGTCATTTGTAATTGTTGAAACTTTTCTACCTATTGCCACTATTTATTTTATATAGTTTTTTTTTCAATTTTTATATAAATAAAAATGGCTAAAGTTGCCTTTAGCCATTTCCTCGAAATAAATTCTATAATATAGGAGTTTAATTTATACTGTATATTATTAGAAGTGTGGAGCTTTTAATAATATATTTAAATTCTAACTGATATTGATTATCAATCTAATATTATAATATATCTTTTCCCTAAGATTGTCAATAATAATTTTAAAATTATTTAACAATTTAAACAATTTCTTTTTAATAAGTTTCTTTTTATTATAATTTTATGCTTCTAGATCTCTTATCTACTTTAGGAACTACATCTATTATGTCTTTTTTACAGCAATATTCCAGATCATTATTTAATCCAAGTTCCATTAAAATATTATAATGTCTTGCGTTTCTAATAAAATCAATTATATTAGGATTATTTTCATAAATATATCTTGCTGTTTTAGATATATCTGAAATTTCATATTTATTTTTTTCTTCACCTTCACATAATAAACTAATCATATATCCCGCACATATAAAGTCAT
Source organism: Clostridium sp. (assembly GCA_018372555.1). GTDB lineage: Bacteria > Bacillota > Clostridia > Clostridiales > Clostridiaceae > Clostridium. The sequence continues at coordinate 2,306 of JAHAIU010000311.1, read as the reverse complement.
CCATAGAAAACTCTCCATTAGTTCCTGCATTAACAAATATTACATCTTTATTTATTTCTTTTACTAACTTAATAACAGCTTTAGAATTAATCATTGCCCCGATTAAAATTTCTTCTGAGTTTAAACTTAAATTTATGGCTCTAGTTCCATTTGTGGTACTTAAAATTATACTCTTTCCTTCTACCTTTTCAGCTGTATATTCTAAAGGTGAATTAGAAAAATTAAATCCTTCTATTCTTACTGCCTTTCTTTCTCCACCAAGTAAAGGGCTAATTCCTTCAGCCACTAATTCATCCTTCTTACTAAAGGCTTCTTCTACTGTTAATATAGGAAATACTTCTTTTGCTTTATTATTTAATGCTGTAACTATAACTGATGTAGCTCTTAACATATCTATAACTACAACTACTTTTCCCCTTAAGTCCTCTTCTTTTATATTATCAGCTGATATTATTAAATCTACCTTCATTAAATCTCCCCTCAAACTAAACTATTTAAAGTTCTTTCCTTGCCAAATATCATTATCTTCTAAGGCTTTATCTATAGCATTTAATACTTCCCATTTCTTTAAGCTCCACATAGGTCCTATTAACATTTCCCTAGGTGCATCACCTGTCAATCTATGAACTACCATATCTTCAGGTAACATGGATACGCCTTTACATATTAAATCTATATATTGCTCTTGAGTCAGTAACTTCAGCTCTCCACTTTCATATTGTTCCACCATTTTTGTACCTTCCATTAAATGAAGTAGGTGGAACTTAATTCCCTTAGCTCCTGAATGAGCTATATAATCTACTGTCTTTAACATATCTTCTTCAGTTTCACCTGGAAGTCCAAATATTGTATGAGCTACTATCTCTATATTTCTATCTAATAATCTCTTAAGTGTATTATCAAATACTTCAAAGTCATATCCTCTATTAAAATTTCTTGCTGTTTCGTCATTTACAGTTTGTAAACCTAGCTCTACTATTAAATATATCTTTTCATTTAACTCACTTAAAAATTCAAGTACGTCATCATCGATACAATCTGGCCTAGTGGCTATAGATAAGGCAACTACATTCTTTTGAGCTAAAGCTTCTTGATATTTTCTTCTAAGTTCTTCAACTGGTGCATATGTATTTGTGTATGCCTGAAAATAAGCAATTAGCTTTCCATCCTTCCACTTTTTCTCCATCATATCTTTTCTATCTTCAAATTGCTTAGTTATTGATAATGTTCTACTACCTGCAAAGTCCCCTGATCCCCTTGCACTACAGAAAGTACATCCACCTTTTGCAACTTTTCCGTCTCTATTAGGACAAGTAAATCCTCCATCTAAAGATATTTTATATACTTTTTCATTAAATTTATTTCTAAGATAATAGTTTAAGCTATGATATCTTTTATCATTCCATTTTTTCATAATTTCCTCCAAAAATAAAAGTACCACTTTATTTAAGTCGTACTTTTATTTTACTACAATGTATTTTGCAAAGCAAAATAATGAAAGCTTATGTGCTCTTTTTAATTTCTTTTCCTTCTATAGATACGTCGTACTCTCCTAACTTTTCTGCATTTATATCTTTAGCTCCTAACTTACCACCTACTGATATTTTAAAGTCCTCTTTATCAAAATTAATTAAGGATATATTATAGGTATCTACTGGAAACTCCTTATCAAATTCAATGTCTACTAATTCTCCATTTTCACCATTATAAACCTTAATTCTTCTTACTGAGTTAGAGTTTAGATATTCTACTATTAAAAATCCCTCTTCTTTTGTAAATACTAAATTATCTATTTTTATATTGCTTAGTAAATCAAGTGGAATTACCTTTTTAGCTATTGGTTTGTCTAATGCATCTTCTAAATTAACTTCAGTACTTCCTTCTTTATTAGGATTCGATTCATTTGCTTCTCCTTGGGTTGCCTTACTTTCTTCTATATATGCAATTGATAAGAATGTCTTATTTCCACCTGTAGTAGAAATAGCTACTTTTTTACCCTTATATCCTAAGGCTATTGGTCCAAAAGCTTCAGCTTCTACCTTTTCTTTATGTAACATAAGTTCATTTCTTCTTAAGTAAACATCCTTAGGCATATTATTTAATGAAACTATTAAGTCACTTTTTCCACCATCTTCACCAATAATTCTTAATGAGTTATTCTTAACAAAGACTTGCATCTTATTCATAGCCTTAATTTCATCTATTTTGTACTCTTCTCCATCCTTTATAACCTTAATTGCAAAATTATCCAAGTCACATTTTGGCTCAGATGAAGAATTTCTAATAACATTGAAAGTAATAAATAC
>JAHAIU010000310.1 GCA_018372555.1 Clostridium sp. | reverse complement strand
CCATTACCTTAGATACTTCTTTTTTGTCTATGCCTGTTTTTTCTGCAACTGCAGTGGCATTCATTGGTTCATCATTCTTTTCAAAACAGTCTAATACAACGTTATAGTTTTCCATCTTTTATCTCCTTTATTATGTTGTTATAATCATTTTACATAATAACCTTAACTAATTTCAACTATTATATAAAAATTTTTATTGTTTAATTCTATTAATTCCTTCTTATATTATTGTATAAAGTTTAAATTCCTATACTAATTTATAAAATATTAATATAGGAATCTATTTTTATACAGTTATTTAGAAAAGGTACTGTTTCAAACAGTACCTTTTCTTTAAATAGAATATTATAAATTTAAAAATGCTTCAAATCTAGCTCTTACCTTCTCTTCACCTAATATTTGCATAATAGTATAAAGATCAGGAGTATTGCTTCTATGAGATAGTGCAGCTCTTACAGCACCAGCAACATCAGAAATCATTCCCTTAAATGCATCTGGATTTGCTTTATATTCTTTTCTATTTGCACAATATCCAAGCTCTGCACCAATAGCTTTTAAATCTTCAAACCAATTTTCTTGGCTTCCTGCATTAAAGTTAAATTTATCTTTATATACTTTTATTACTTCTTTTGCATTTTCTAAAGTTAAAGTCTTTGGAAGTTCAACATTTTCTGATGTTTCTTTATTAAATAATTCATCAAAGAAATAATCAATCTTTCCTCTTACTTCATCCCATTTAGCAAAATCTTTTCTTGGCTTTGGACCTTCTTTATCTATGTTGAAGATTTCCTTAGACATTTTTTCATTTGCAGTTACTAAGTCATACATTTCCTTATCAAATTCCTTAGCCCAAGCTGTATAATAATCATAAACTACATCAGCCTTCATCTTACAAATAACTTCTTTACTTACATCATTTAATTTAACTATATCAAATAATGCTCCTGACTTACTCATTTTATCTAAAGCTACTTGAAATTCATGATAATCTGTAGTTGGATTTTCAGCTCTCCAATCTTCAAAAGTAGAATTTATTATATTTAATAAGTATTCAATTACTGATACCATTGGGTATCCAACTTCTTTATAGTATGAAACTGCTGCTTCTGCATCTTTTCTCTTAGATAATTTTCTCTTAGAACCATTATCATTCTTCATTATAGTTGGAATATGAGCATAGTTTGGTCTTTCTAAACCTAATACATCAAATAATTGAACGTGTATTGGTAATGAAGATAACCATTCTTCTCCTCTTATAACGTGCGTAGTTCTCATTAAAGCATCATCTATAGCATGAGCAAAGTGATAAGTTGGAAGTCCATCACCCTTTATTATAACTATATCTTGATTGTTTTCTGGGAAGCTTATATCTCCCTTTATTAAATCATGGAACTCTACTCTATTTTCTATATTTCCTGGTGACTTAAATCTAATTATGTAGGCATCTCCATTATTTATCTTTTCCATAGCCTCTTCTGGAGTTAAATTTCTATCCTTAGCATATTCTCCATAATATCCTGGAGTTATTTTAGCTGCAGTTTGTCTTTCTCTAAGTTCTGAAAGCTCTTCTGGTGTATCAAAAGCTGGATAAGCTAATCCCTTTAAAATTAAATCCTTAGCAAAAGCTCTGTATATATCAGCTCTTTCACTTTGTCTATATGGACCATACTCACCCTTTGAAGAGTCATTTCCAGTCATACCTTCATTAAAATCCATACCAAAGTTATGCATAGTTTGAATAGTATCTTCTATAGCACCTTCAACTTCTCTTTTTTGGTCAGTATCTTCTATTCTTAAATAGAAAACTCCTTCTGTTTGACTAGCAATTCTCTCATTTATTAATGCAGCAAAAACTCCTCCTATATGTTGGAATCCTGTTGGTGATGGAGCATATCTAGATACTACTGCACCTTCCTTTAAATCTCTCTTTGGATACATCTTAATGTAATCTTCTGGAGTCTTATCTACATTTGGAAATATTAAATTAGCTAATTTTTCTAAACTCATTCTTTTCTATCCTTTCTTAACTAAATATTTATCCGATCGCTACCATTGCTAACACTCCCATCTTCTATAAGTGGGAGCTAAGCACTGCTACGCGCCTGGATTAGTTCTTCTAACCTTCAGATGGAGCTCAAGTATTCCTCTTAAGAAAACTCCACCTGAAGATAAGAATCACTTTATTTGCAAAATAAAAAAGTCTTCAATCCTAAAACCCTTAGGACGAAAGACAAGTTTTCCGCGTTACCACCTAAGTTGACTAATAAAAATTAATCCACTCTTTCTTTATAAGGGAAGAATCCCACGTGCCTTTAGACAATTAACGATTAACAATTAAGAATTAACAATTATTGATGTAATTCTTTTGGAATTACTTACAAATTGTTTTAAACTTCTAAGGAAGTCTCCTCATTATTAATATTACATTGCGCGACAGCATCATAGCTCCGGAGCTTCTTTCTATAGGTTTAATTTCTAGGATTTCACCATCCCTAGATCTCTTTTAAATTAAATTACTATATACTCTTCTCTTTCAACGCCTTTATATTCAACTATCATCAGTAACATTATAACTTTACATTTCCCCTTTGTAAATAATTTATACTCTATTAAATACTAATTTCATATCATAGCATTATAATGTAATTATAATAGTCATTATGGATAGAATTATAATACTAATATTTCATATGGAGGCAATTATGAAAAAATTTATATTAGCAATACTTCTTATAATTATATCTCTTACCTCAGGCTTTTTAATGAAGAAGATTATAAATAAATATAAAACCAATAATACTCAAGCAAATCCTACATCCAATAATGTTAATAAAGAGACCAACACTCCTACTGATAAAGATAATTCTTCAAATAAAAATTTACAAAAGAGAGCTAATGAAATTCTTTCTTCTATGTCCATAGAAGAAAAAGTTGGTCAAATGTTTTTAATAAGATGTAATAAATACACTGCCCTTGAAGATTTAAATAAATATAAGGTTGGTGGCTTTATCTTATTTGATGACAATATAAATGGTGAAACAAAGGAAAGTCTTTCTTCTACCATAGATACT
>JAHAIU010000309.1 GCA_018372555.1 Clostridium sp. | reverse complement strand
AAAAACTACTTTGGCATCTGGATTAAGCTTTTTTATAACTCTACCAGTTCCTATCATTGGAGATACAGAAGGGGAAAGGTCTGGTACTAATTCTTTATAAACTTTTTTTAGCATTCCAACCCACATAGGACAACAGCAAGATGTAATCATTAAATCCTTAGGAGAATTTACATGATTGTTAAATTCAACTGCTTCTTTAATAGTAATCATATCAGCAGCAAAGGCAACTTCAACCATGTCGCTGAAGCCAATTTTTATAAAGGCTGACCTTAATTGATCTAAAGTTACATTTTCACCAAACTGCCCAATAATTGCAGGGGCTACAGCAGCAATAACTGTTTTATTATTTTTTACCAAATCTAAAATAGGTATGAAATCTACTTTATCAAGAATTTTTCCTTCTTTACATGAATCTACGCATAATCCGCAACCTACACAAAGATCGTAATTGATATAAGTAGTTTTATTGTCATTATCATACATTATTGCATCAAATGGACAACTTAATTGACACTTATACTTTTCTTCACCTTCTTTTTTACAGCTTAGGCTACAGCTATCAAGTTTTTCTATTAATCTTTTGTTTACTGAATAATTGGTAATTGCTTTTTTAATGTTATAGATATAGTTATTATCAAATTCTAGAGATACTCCACATAAGGAGGTTATAATTTTAAATGTTTCCTGAGGAGAGATTTCATGACAGACCATTATGGTTGAAAGAGTTTCTTCAAAATTTCCATTGTAATAAGACTTTACTAAAGTGTCGAAAAGATCGTTGTACTTGTTATGCACTTTTTACACCACCCAATAAATTATTTCTTTTTAGTAATACCCTATCTCATTAATTAATATTATACTCTTTTGAGAATTTTAAACAATAAATCAATAGGGTGTTAAAAAGAATATTCGAAGATTATGTGACAGTAAGAAGAGCTTTAATTCAATATGGATTTCTAGATAGATCAAGAGATTGTAGCCAATATTGGGTAAGGAAATAATGATTAAGAGTTATAAAAAGGGCTGTTGCACAAACAGCCCAAATTAAGAATTAAAAATGAAGAATTATTGATGTAATTCTTACAGAATTACTAAAATTAATTTCTTTTTAAAGCTCATTAGGAAGTTTTTTCGTTAATTTTTCATTGTACAATAGCGTCTTTACGCTAGTCCAGATAAATGTTCAATTAAAATCTTAATGCCTATAAATATTAGTATAACTCCACCTAATAACTCAGCATAATTTTGCATATACTGGCCAAGTTTTTTACCAAGGAACATAGCTAAAAAGCTTAGTACAAAGGTAGTTATTCCTATAATTATTATTGAAGGAATTATACTTACATTTAAAAATGCTAAACTAACTCCTACAGCTAAAGCATCTATACTAGTTGCTATTCCTAATATAGTAAGTTTTTTATAGGAAAATTCATCTCTTTCACATTCTGTAGGGATATCATCGTCTCCACCACTTCTTATACCCTTAATTGATTCAAAAAGCATTTTTCCACCTATAAGTCCTAGCAAAGCAAAAGCTATCCAGTGATCAAAAGATCTTATATAGCTTTCAAAATATGTACCGACCCACCATCCAAGTAATGGCATTATGGCTTGGAAACCACCAAAGAATAATGCAACTCTAAATGAATATTTAATTTCATCATCCTTTAGGCATAGACCTTTAGCTAGAGAAACTGCAAATGCATCCATAGACAGTCCTATTCCTGTCATAAAAATTGAAAAGATTCCCATTTAATTAGTACTCCTTTATTATGAATTTATTTCAAACTTAGCAAAACTAAGATTTAAGCTAATAAAAACAAAAAAAGACTTATGCGTAGCACAGCTACGCATAAGTCTCGCTATTTAATACTAAGCCAGAACAAAGTTCAATATGTTGACTTAGTAACTCTTACTAATCTAGAGCTAACTACTCCCTTATACAATTAATATCATGATATATATAATATCAAAAGTATTTAAAAATTTCAATGAAAAAATATAACAATATATTTTTAGAAAAAAATTATATTATCTATACTTTTAATTTAGAGAATTTACTAAAAATATTTATATCTATAATGTTATAAGACTGTAGAAGTAGAATATTAATTAAACATATATATAATATTATTAAATAGTAAGAATGAAAATTTTAGGAGAAAAGATGGTTGTATTAAATAAAATAGTAGCATTATTTTTAATTATATTAATAGGTGTCTATGGGGCCAAAAAAGAAATAATAAATGAAGAAGTAAATAAGGGATTAAGAAAGATATTATTACAAATAACCTTACCTTTGTTAGTTATAAATTCCTTTAGCTTTACTTTTAGTGAAGAAATTAAAGGAGATATAATAAAAGCCTTTATATATAGTACTCTATTTTTTATAGTAGGAGGGATAATTTCATATATATTATTAAAGCCATTAAAGGGAGAGAAGAGGAAAATATTACAGTTTGGTAATGCATTTTCTAATTGTGGATTTATAGGTTTTCCAATTATAAATAGTATCTATGGAGCAGAAGGAGTAGTCTATACTTCAATATTTAATATGGTATTTACAATAGCACTTTGGACATATGGAATTATAATATTTACTGGATCTACATCTAAGGAAAATATAAAGAAGGTTTTAATTAATCCTGCAATTATTGCTGTCTATATTGGAATTGTAATTATGATATTTAATATTAAGCTTCCTACAGCTATTATAGACACTAGTAAAATAGTAGGTGAAATGACAGCACCTATTTCAATGATTATTGTTGGTAATATACTTTCTAAAGTAAGAGTAAAAGATATATTTAAAGAAAAAACTATATATTATGGTGCATCGATAAAGTTAATAATTATTCCAGTAGTCTTATTTACAATTACTAGATATATTTTAAAAGATAACTCAATTGTTATGAATACTATAATAATTATTCAAGCTATGCCAGCGGCAGCTATGACATCAATTTTTGCTGCTGATTTTAATAAAGAAAAAGAATATTCAGCTATGCTTGTATTTGTAACTACCTTATTATCAATAATAACTATACCAATTATCTCTAGAATATTAGGAGCATAAAGGAAAGA
>JAHAIU010000308.1 GCA_018372555.1 Clostridium sp. | reverse complement strand
TTACTTACTCCTCCACCTTCGGCACTCATACTTCCTGATTTATCTATAATTAAGTTAATACTTATAGCAGGAACTTCATTTTTACCTCTCTTATCCATATATACAGGTAATACTTTTTCTAGTGAAGTATCTTTATATCCTCCAAGGGCATAAGAATCTTCGCCCCCAAAGGTAATAAGCCCACCACCATAATCCTTAACATAGGCCTCTATATTATCCATAAATCCATTAGTTAAATCATCTCTATGAACATCATTTAATACTATTGTCTTATACTCTAATAATTCATTTAATGTACTTGGAGAAGAACTCGCAGTTATCTTCTTTATATTAGCCCCAGAATTTGATAATATTCCTTCAAGAGCTGTTGAGTCTCCCTTAATACCGTTAATTATTAAAATATTAGGTTTATCCATTACATTAGTAAAGGTGCTATATTCATTATTTGCCTTATTAGTATCATCTGCTGCTTCTATTAATACTCTATATCCTTTAAATCCCCCTGAAGCTTGCTTATCTTTAAATACAAAGGTGTTTTTCCCTTTTTGTATCTTTACTTCTTGCTCTCCTACCTTATTTCTACCAGAAAATAGAGTAAGTTTTGCATCTGTAGCATAGTTAGATCTTATATCTATTGAAACTGAAAATTCTTCACCAACAGCTATATTATCTGGAACTTTAACACTATCTACATAAACTTCATTTCCCTTTTCACCACTTACCTTGTAAACCTTAAAATCTATTTTTTGCTCATTTATTAAAGGTATAGATTTTAATATATCACCTTGATTTTCTTCACCATCACTAATTAAAACTATCCTTTTTGAGCCACCTCTTTCAAAAAGACTTAATGCACTTTCTACAGCTTCTTGAATATTAGTTGCTGTAGTTACAGGATTTTCATTTAATGTCTTATAAGTCTTCTTCTTATTTAGTACCTTATCTATTTTTGAATTATCACCAAATAAAACTACTGCTGCCTTATTCCCTGAAGGTATATTTTCAATAGCAGTATTAATAAAATCCTTCCCTGACTCTTCAAAATCTCCAATACTATCAGAGACATCTAAAAGAAATACAGTTGATATATTTCTACCCTTTAAATTAATAGTTATATTTCCAAAGGCTAATATTAATAAAGTGAAAATCACTATCCTACTTATAAAGATAAATATTTCATTTTTACTCCATGGCTTATATTTCTTATAGCTATAGTACATAAAGGCAAAAATTACTGGGATTAATATTAAAAAATATAAGTTTCCTATTTCAATCTTCATACTCCTTGCCTCCTCTAGTTTCCTCTCTTATACATTATCCATTCAAAAGCTACTACTCCCATTGCAAGTAGTATTAAAAGTGGTGAAATATTTAAGCCTCTCTTTAAATCAGCTTTAGCTTTTACTATATTTTCACTTTCACTTATATTACTTATAGAAGTATTGCTTTCTTTTTCTGATGGAAAGTTTACTGAAAATAATTCCTTTTCTTCTAGTACATTTAGCTTATATACTCCAAGCTGATTATCTTCTTTAACTTCATCCCCAGATTTTAAATCTAAGGTCTCACCATTTGGATATGTTAATAAAATATTATTTTCTGAAGACAGACCTCTAGCTATAATCTTATCTCCAGCCTTAAAGTTACTCTTATACACCATTCCACTAGAAATCATATTTTCTCCAAGGTCATAAACTAATATAGGGAATTCCTTCTTTAATGGGAAATCACTATCATGAAGATCAAAGGATAATGCTGCAATCTTTCTTCCATCTACTTCCCCTTTAAAGCCTATATAATCCTCATCTATATTTAAAAAGCCTCTTCCATAGTAAGGTATTTCTATAGAATTATACTTAGCTGCAGTAAAGGTTGTGTCTTCTAAATATTTAGATACTTCTCCTATAACTGCTTTAGCCTCTCCACCTTCTCCACCAGAAATAACATTAAAATATTCATTTGAAGATGGATTTATAAATAGTAGGCTTCCTTCACTAGGCATAATATCTGGAGTTATATTATCAAAAACGTATAAATCATATTTATCTGCACTAGTTAAATTTGAAATGCTATTAGTTTTATATACCTCTGTATTTTCTATGCTACTAAAAGCTTTTTCTAAGAATAAGTTTTGTTCAGTAACTATTAAAATCTTGTTTACCTTCTTCTTTCCAACTACATGATTATAAGTATTATCTCCTAGAATCATATCTTTTCTAGAAAGCTCTCCCTTTAATACTTCTGATTTAATAGAAGGTAAATCAAAAGTTAAAGTTCTACTTTCACTTTCTTTAAGTTCTAAGGAAGTTACTGAAAGTAATTCTTCTCCATCATAAAGAGAAAGGTCTCCTGCATAATCTCCAGAACCTCTATTAGTAACAGTCGCTATTACTCTTACCTTATCTTCTAAAAACTTATGTGAAACATTGTCTATAGAAGCATTAACTCCAGAGTTTGCTAAAGAAACTATTTTTCCATTAACATCGCCTAAAGAAAAGTCTTTATCTGTAAATGCTATAACTTCATATTCTTCTTCTATTCCTTCTCCTATAGCCTTAATAAAAGATAAACTTTCACTTACATCACCAGTATTATAACTTTGAGAAATCTCTGAAATTATCTCATTTGAAATCTCTTTATTAAAATCTCCATTTTGAAGTAATTTGCTATCACCATCATAAGAAATAATATAAGTATTAGTATCATCCTTAGTTGAAGCTAAAAACTCCTTTGCAAGTTTTTTACCTTCTTCAAGTCTTGTACCATCTCCATATTCAGTACTCATACTAGCTGTATTATCTATTAATAAAATAATATTCTTATAGCTTTTTCCTCCAAAGTTTAAGAATGGCTTCATTAAACTAAAGATAAGTAATAATAAGATAATTATTTGAAGTAGTAACATTATATTTTTTCTAAGCTTTTCCCAAGGTGTATTAGCTCTAGTATTTTTATATACTTCATTCCATAAAAGGGTTGAAGATATAACCTCTTCTCTATACTTTCTCTTCAATATATAAAGTAGTACTAAAAGAGGAATAGTTATTAATAAAAATAATGGCCATAAATTAGTAAATCCCATAACATC
>JAHAIU010000307.1 GCA_018372555.1 Clostridium sp. | reverse complement strand
GATTTTAAATCTTTTTCAATTAAATTTATTGAATTTTCCTTAATTCTTACCCTATCAAAATCCTCTATACCATAGCAATCACTTCTACTATCACAATAAATGCAGCCATGACAGCACCCTTTATAAATATTCATATTATAATTGCATCCAAACCACTCATTATTTTCTTTATAATTAGAAATAATACTTTTTGCAGGTATAAAATCCATAGTTTTTCTCCTTATCTTTTTTTAATTCATCTAGCTATTCTTAAACAAGGTATTTATAATTTTTATTTTAATAAATAATCTAAAAAAGTCGATTGTTATTTCAATCGACTTACTTTAAAAATATGGTGCAGATGGCGGGACTTGAACCCGCACGAGGATTCCCCCGTCACCCCCTCAAGATGATGCGTCTGCCATTCCGCCACATCTGCATATTTATATATAGTTTAAAGCATATTGTATAAATTTTCAATATTTATTAATTATTAAATTTGCTATTAATCATCTCTCTATCTTATGTTATCTCTTTATAATAAGGAAAATGCCATAATTTTTTTATTTTAAGAAACTTATTTATATCTTATGTTTTCTATAATTCTAAATAATTCTTTATCCATTCAAACCTTCCTTTACTTCTTTATATCTTATGTCATTTCTTTATTACCTATAGATTTTCAACTCTTATTATAACTTTTTATTTCCTTTTAAAACTTTCAAAGTCTTATATATATCTTCAAGTTCTACATCCGATGTTTTATCAAGATTATCTATTTTATACTTTATATATTCTAAAGTCTCTTCCCTAAAAGTCTCAGATCTTTTAAAATTTATTTCTTTATTAATTATATAAGCAGCTAATGTACTAGTAGTAACTCCTATAAATCCAATTCCAAAAATCATTAATAATATAGCTACAATCTTGCCAATACTAGTTGCTAATAGCACATCTCCGTATCCAACTGTAGTAAAGGTTACAACACTCCACCAAAGTGCATCTAAAAAGGTCATATCTTCAAGTAAGGCAATTATTACTGAAGTCAAAACCAATATTATTGTAGTAATAATAATCATATGATTAAAGGAATTAAGTATAACAGCACCTCTAATCTTATTTTTAAATTTTAAAAGATAAATAATAATAAAAATAAATTTAATTATATTTATAGGTATATCAACATTAATAAAATCATCTCTATTTTTTATTAATATAGTAATTTGTAAAATTACTTGAATTGGAATAATTGAAAGTAAATCTAAAAAATTAATATTAACTTTTCTTTTCTTATGAGTATCTAAAATCAAAATAATTATGTAATCAAAAACAAAAATAACGCTATTAATTAATATAATAGTGTAGGCTATACTTATTACTGATACTGGAAGTCTATACATAAGATCAATAATTATAAATATTCCTGACATCAAAGAAAGTAACCCAATAAATAATTCATACAAAGCCCGTTTTCTCATCTTTACCTCTAAAATAATTGTTAATAATCTCTACATTTATATATTTATATTATTATGACTCTGCCTTTATTACTTAGATATGATAAAGCCAATTCAACCATAGTTAGAAAAACTAAATAAAGAAATCTTTTACTAAGTTCTCATCATTCCCTCTAAATCATAAGCGTAGTTGAAAGCTTTAAGAAATAATAAAGAAAATTAAATATAACAAATAGAAGTACTCAATTTTATAATTATATTAAGTAAAAAATAAAACCCATTTATAAATTAGTCAAAGTTAAATTTATAAATGGATTCTAATTTTCGATCTTTTTATTTTTAATCTATTAATTCAAATCTAAATTCTTGTTTAGCATCTTTATATTTTTTCTTATCAACCTTACTTAAAAACATATCTAAAGGTCTTGCATAAATTCCTTTATCATCGTAAAGAGCCTTATATAAAACTAAAACATTATCTAATGTCTCATTATGAAAATATCCATTATCACTTCTATATATTGTAATATTTTTATTTAGCTCTGTATGATAAGCAATAAGCTTGTGAAAATTATTATAATCTCCTTCAATGCTTTTCAAATTACTTACAGACATTACAGCATAATAATTATTTTTAAAATGCTTATAAATTGCAGGATATTTTATTTCTCTCATTCTTATTATTCTCCTCAGTTCTACTTATTCCTTTATTTAAGGACTTATCTTATTTCTGTATATTCCTAGGAAAACCTAATTTATATTGCTTAGTTACTTGAACTTTTTCATTTAATTTACTTGCTGCATTTAATGCCCAATATGGATTTCTAAACATAGCTCTTCCTATTGCAACTAAATCTGCTTCCTCATTTCCTATAATTGAATTTGCAAGATCGGGTTCATCTAATCTTCCAACAGCAATTACCTCAGTATTAATACTTTCCTTAATTGCTCTAGCATAAGGCACTTGATATGCAGCATGGGTTCCTGGCTTTCCTGCAGCTGCTATTTGACCTTCTCCACCTGCACTTATATGGAACATATCTACCCCAGCTTTTTTATATGCTTTTGCAAGGCTAATTCCTGTATCAATCCCATATCCACCTTCTACATATTCAATAGCAGAAATCCTCATTATTAACGGCATATCATCTGGCATTTCTTCTTTAGCAGCCTTAATTATTTCTGATCCAAAAAGAGTTAAGTCCCTTCCATACTCATCACTTCTTTTATTAGTTAGTGGTGAATGGAATTGATGTATAAGATATCCATGAGCTCCATGTATCTCTATAGTATCAAATCCAGCCTTAACTGCACGTCTAACAGCTAATCTAAACTTTTCTACCATTGTCTTAACTTCTTCTGTAGTTAATTCCCTTGGAGTCTTAGAATTTTCATCAAAGGCAATTGGAGATGGTGCTACTGGAATTTCTGCATCTTGAGCCTTTCTACCTGCATGTGCTATTTGAATAGCAACTTTAGCTCCATGTTTATGGCATTCATCAACTATTCTTCTTAAAGGTTCAATTTGCTCATCACTCCATAAACCTAAATCATAGTCACTAATACGTCCATCCGGTTCTACATCAGTCATTTCTATAATGATTAGCCCTGTTCCCCCTATAGCTCTACTTACATAGTGAACAAAATGCCAATCTGTTGCAAT
>JAHAIU010000306.1 GCA_018372555.1 Clostridium sp. | reverse complement strand
GCAATATCAAAATGAATATTTATACTATACTAAATGAAAGAGGTTTCTTAAATAGGAAACCTCTTTTGGATTTAAATGGTGAATAACTTAGAGGTGTTTCTTGATAGATGGAAATTTATAAAAAAAATACCTAATTTACTTGGTAAAAGTTATGAAAAAAAAGTTACAAAATCTACAACTTACAAACGTAATATTTTACATATATAATTATTATTGCTATAAGTGATTTATTCAAAATAGAATAATTACTAAGTGATGAATGGTGGAAGAGTCGATTATTTGTAATACAACAAAAGAAAACGATATCTTTAATTTTGATAAATATAATATCTTTTATGTAATTAATATATAAAGTTATATAGAATTATTGATTTATACTGTTTATTTTCTTTAAATAATTAGCTAATATAACTATCACTTTTTTACTTACAAAAATATACTTAAGTGATAAGTTTATGTTAATAAAATTGAAACATATAAGTTTATTAATATTATATGTTTCAAGAAGATCAATTTAGAAAGCTATTTTAGTTTTCTAAAGTAAAATAATAATATTTTAAGGGGGAGAAAAGATGAAAAGTAAGAAATTGCTTCGTTTCATAAGCTGTAGTTTAGCTACGTTTATGACAATAAGTAGTATTCCAGGAACAGCTATTGGAGGATTAAAAGAAGTTCAAGCTGTTGAAAAAGAAGAAAGCTATACACAGTATGTAGACCCATTTGTATCTACAGAGGTAGACTATGGCCAACTTTTCCCGGGAAGTGTTGTTCCGAATGGATTAGTTAAACTAAGCCAAGATACTTATCCTCATAATACTCTAGATCATGCTGGATACGATTATAAGAAGCTTCAAATTCAAGGATTTTCACATACTCGTATTGAGGGTGTTGGTGGTCAAGGGGCAGGTGGAGATGTTTTAGTAACGCCTACTTATGTAGAATATACTGAAAGACCAAATGCAGTAACTAGAGCTATGAAGTACACTAAAGATGTAGAAAGTGCAAAACCTGGTTACTATAGTGTTGAATTAACACCGAACACTGGAAAAGATAATGATGTTAAATCAGATACAGAAATGGGAAGAATCAAAGCTGAATTAACAACAGATCAACGTACTGGATATCATAGATATACATTCCCTAAGGCTGGAAATGTTAATATCTTAGCTGATTTAAATTATACATATCATGGAACTGATATTCGTGATGCCATTTTAGATGTAATAGAAGAAAGTGAAACTACTACTGCATTAGGTGGAAGATTTAGTGGTAGAAACGTTGGAGGATCTGGAAAATATACTATGTATTTTTATATGGAAACTAGTAAGCCTGCCAATAACGTTAAAACTTGGAATGGAAAAAAACTAAGTGATGAAAAGTCTCAAAAAGGAAATGATTTAGGTGCTATTCTTAATTTTGATGTTCAAGAAAACGAAGAATTAGAATTAAAAGTAAGTATTTCACCAATTAGCGTAGAACAAGCTAAAGTTGATATGCATAATGAAATTAAAGATTGGAATTTTGATGATGCATACAAAAGAGCTGATAAACAATGGAATGATGTATTAGGTAAAGTTAGAGTTGAAAGTTCTGAAAAAAGTGATCCTACTGGTGAGTTAAAGAAATTATTCTATACACATTTGTATCATATGTTTATGACTCCAGTAAATGCAACAAGTACAAGTGGAACCTTTAGAGGAACTGATGGGAAAATACATAATGCTAAAGATTATACTCACTATGATTCATGGACATTATGGGATGATTATCGTAAGTATCCTATGATTGGATTGGTTATGCCAGATACTTATAAAGATATGGTTAAATCAATAGCAAATGCATTAGATTATGGTATAGTAACATGGTCACATGATAAACAACCAGTTCCTAATGTAAGAACAGAACATGCAGTGGCTTTACTTGCTGATGGTGTTGCTAAAGGGTTTACTGATATAGATAACTTAGAAGAAGCATATGAAGAAGCTAAAAAAATTGCAAATAAAGTTATCACAGAAGAAGTAGAAGAAATAGGGTATGTTCCTAATCGTATGGATCGTACAATGGAATACGCATATGATGATTGGGCTTTATCAATTATTGCAGAAGCTTTAGGTAAAGAAGATGAAGCACAATATTTCTTAGATCGTTCATTTAACTATAAAAACATGTTTAGAAAAGATGCTGTACAATCCCCATTTAGTGATCGTAAATTAGGATTAGTATGGAACAAAGATAAAGATGGAAATTGGAGTAAGAGCAGTCCAACAAAAATTGGTGCAGATGGACTATATCAAGGTTCTATGTGGCAATATACTTGGTATGGATCAAACGATGTTAATGGTTTGATGGATTTAATGGGTGGTAAAGAAGCTATGCTTGAAGCGTTACAATATCTTTTTGGAGAACATGCTCCAGATAATGGTAATGCGATGTTGCACAATGCAGCTAATGAAGTAGAATTACATTCACCATATTTATTTAACTTTGTGGGTAGACCTGATAAAGCACAATATTGGGTAAGACAAATTTATACTGATGAAACATGGAATACAGGATATGCGAGTGGTGCTGTTAAAGAAAAAATGTATAAATTAAGTCCACAAGGATACTTAGAAACAATGGATGATGATGCTGGAACTATGGCAATGATGTTTGTATCAGCAGCAATGGGGATCTTCCCTATGACTCCTGGGGATACAACATTCCAAATTGGTTCACCATTCTTTGAAAGAGTATCTTTAGATGTAGGAAATGGAAAAACATTTACAATTGAAGCTAATAATGTTTCAGATGAAAATATGTATATTCAATCAGCAACATTAAATGGAGAATCATTTAATCGTACATGGGTAGATTACTCTGAAATCACTAGAGGAGGAGTTTTATCTTTTGAAATGGATAATAAACCTTCAGAGTGGGCAAAGGATGGTGTTACAGCTAAATCAAGTAGTGATAAAGCAAATACAGCATCTTATGATGACGATGAAATTGCTTATTCAACAGGAATGCTTGAAGAGTCTAAATTAAATGATGGTTCTTTTGATCAAAAATTAGAAATTACTTTAGAAACAAATGAATTTATAGGTGATGTAAATGAAGATTTAACTGC
>JAHAIU010000305.1 GCA_018372555.1 Clostridium sp. | reverse complement strand
ATTCTTTCATTTTTTATCTTTGCAATATTTATATGAAGTTATAAGAATGGTGGTGAGTTTAGTGAAGGGGAACCCCTTTGCTATGAATTATGGAGTACATAAGTGAAATTGATATACAAGAAGCAGTTATTCATATACTAGATTCTAATGGAGAAGAACCTGTGTTAAATGAATATAGTCTTGAGTTAAATGAGGATATATATAAATTTGTACATAGACATATTGAAAAGTGTTTTAAAGATGAGGAGCTTAAATATGCTGTATTTAATGAAGAAAGAAATATAGTTAAGGAAGTTGTTCAAGATTATTTAAATGGTATAGATAATAATTTAATTAGATTATCTCAAGAGCTTGCAAGACAACTATTTATAATAATGAAGGGAAATATCAATATTCCATCTTGTGATTTACTTATAGTTTCAATAATAACGGACCAAGGTCCAATGATAGGAATATTAAAAATGGATTATGTAAGAAACTTTACTCATCAAGTTGATTTTATAGATAATAAGATTGGAATAGGTATTGTACCACAGTCAGCAGGGCTTCCAGCTAGCAGTCAAAGAATTCAAAAGGCTGCATTTATAAAGCCTATAAGAGAAGAGGAAAAATACAATCTTATGGTAATTGACAAGCAAAAAAAGAGTAAGGAAGAAGATGAGTATGGTGCAAATTACTTTATAAATAACTTCCTTGGCTGTAGTATTATAAATAATGAAAGAGATATGACGAAAACTTTCCTTAAGGCTACAGAAAATTGGACTAGAAATAATATTACAGAAGATGCTGATAAGGCTGAAAGAATAAGAACAGCTGTAAAGGCTAAATTAAAGGAAGAGGATGTAATAAACATAGATAATTTATCTACTGAGCTATTTAAAGAAGATCCTCAAGTTCAAAATGATTTTTCAAATTTTGTTAAAGGACATGGATTAGATGAGGTAGCCATAGATAAACAATGGGTAGAAAAGAAGCTTAAAAGAGTAAGATTAAAAATAGATAAAGAGATAGATTTATATATTGATGAAGAAGCTTACCATGATAATAGTAAGTTTGAAATACAAAGAAATGGTGATGGAAGCATTAATATGGTAATAAAGCATGTTATAAACTATATAGAAAAATAAAATTCAAGAGATAGATAGAATAAAGTCTTATTTATTTTCTATTAAAAAACAAAAGAGATAATAAAGCTAAAGCAAGTTTTATTATCTTTTTTATTTTAATTCCATTATTTTGTTTCATTGTCTTGTTAATAATTATTAGAATACAAATTATATAATTTCATAATTTATATAATTTATGAAGATAAATAACAATTCTAACAACTAATATTAATTATTACTTAGAAATTAATAAAAGTTAATAATAGATATTGACAATAATGCTGTAAAGCTTTACCATTTAATTATATAACAAATGTAAATTATTTAATAATTTATAGTATTTTAGAAAAATACTAAATAATGAATTGAGAACATGAATTTACAAAAATAGATAGATTAAAAAGGTAAAGGAAGTATTAATATGAGAGAAAATAATATATTTAATGAAAAGTACATTACAATAGATAAAGCTTTAAGTTTAATTAAAAGTGGTGATGTAATAGTTACAGGGTTAGGAGGTGCTGAGGCAAGGGATATTTTAAGTAATTTACATAAAATAGCTGATAGGGTTAAGGATGTTACTGTTACTACTTGTTTACCTCAAGTACCTGCTGAGTATTTTATGAATCCTGAATATAAAGATTCATTCAGAATGGATGGGTGGTTTTATACTGGACCTATGAGAAAAGCTCAAAAAAATGGGAATGTATCACTTATACCGAATCATCTTCATTTAACAGCTTTTAAGAGACAATTTCATAAAAAGACAAATATATATATGGGAACAGCTACACCTCCAGATAAGCATGGATATTTATCTTTATCCTTAAGTAATATTTATGAAAAAAGAATACTAAAAGAAGCAGATTTAGTAATATTAGAAATAAACAAAAATTATCCAAGAACATTAGGTGATGTAGAGATTCATATAAGTGATGTAGATTATTTAGTTGAGACTGATTATCCAGTTCCAGTGCTTCCAGATTCTGAGCCTAATGAAAAAGACTTATTAATAGGAAAGTCTATAGCAGATAGAATTAATGATGGAGATTGCATTCAACTTGGAATAGGAGGTATTCCAAATGCAGTTGCAGCTTCATTAATGGGTAAGAAAGACTTGGGACTTCATACAGAGATGTTTACTACTGGAATAATGAAGTTAATAAAGGCTGGGGTTATAACTGGTAAGAAAAAGAATTTTAATTATGGGAAACATGTTGCAGGGTTTGCTCTTGGCACAAGAGAACTTTATGATTTCTTAGATGATAATCCATCAATTATGATGATGGATGGATATTGGACAAACGATCCATATGTAATTGCACAAAATGATAATCAAGTTTCAATTAATACTTCTTTAGAAGTAGATTTAACTGGTCAATGTGCATCAGAATCAATAGGTCCAATGCAATTTAGTGCAACAGGTGGACAATCTGATACTGCTGTTGGATCTCAAATGTCTAAAAATGGACGTTCATTTATAGCTCTTTACTCTACTGCTATGGTTAAGAATAAGGAAACAGGGGAGAGAGAAGAAATATCAAAGATAGTTCCATTCTTAAAACAAGGTGCAGCGGTAAGCTTATCAAGAAATGATGTAGATATGGTTGTTACAGAATATGGAGTTGCAGAACTTAGAGGGACAACCATTGCAGAAAGAGTTGAAAGATTAATAAGTATAGCACATCCAAAGTTTAGGGAGGAATTATTAAGACAAGCTAAGGAATTTGGAATAATTTATTAAAAGACTTTTTTTATAAATTATTCTTGTGGACACTGTGATACTAAAGAAGGAAATTCAGGCAATCTGAATTTAAACAATTCTTTTTAGTGAAAGTTCTGCACTTGGAATAAAAAATGATTTTTTCATATAGAATAAGAAAATTAGAGGAGATTAAGGAACGCATAAAATAAGCGTTCCTTTTCTATTATAGGAGAATATAATTCTGTTAAAGTTATATTATTTAGATTTTCTTTATCAATGAGCATAACAAAAAATATTCCATATAAATAAGGATTAAAAATGAA
>JAHAIU010000304.1 GCA_018372555.1 Clostridium sp. | reverse complement strand
TTTTTCATTAATAAAATGCATAGCATTTTATAGCTATTAAGATTTAACGCCTAAAACTTTTAGTCCACCTTTTATACATTTTATGTTTAATGGGAAATCTGGTCCCTTTTCTCCATCTATGTCTGTTACAATATCTTCTGGCGATTCAATACGTAAATTATCAGTTTTAAAATAGATAACATTGTCTGAGTCTAAATGTTCTCCTCTTAAAACTTTAACAAATAAAGGTATAAGTTCTATTATAGGAATTGCTTTAAATATAATAACATCTAATAATCCATCTGTCGCTTCTGCCCTAGATGCAAGTTTAAAATTACCAGCTGTTTGTCCATTAAATACCAGCATAAAATACATATGCCCTTCAAATTCCATTTCCTTAGAATTTATTTTTATTTTTAATTTTCTAAAGTTAGGAAGTTCTTCTAAACCTTTTAAATAATATGCTAATTTACCTATTGTATTTTTTAAATTAACATCTGTTTTTTGAGAAACATCTGTAAATAACCCTGTACTTGCTACATTTACAAAATACTTATCATTAATACTACCTAGATCTACAGCAGTTACCTCTGAATTAAGAATTTGTTTGCAAGATTTTATAATATCATTTGGCATTCCCAAGAATTTTCCAAAGTCATTTGCAGTTCCAACAGGCAATATTCCAATTGGCACTGATACTCCTACTTTCGCCATAGCATTTACTACACTATCAATAGTCCCATCTCCACCTGCTATTAATACATAATGATAATTTACATCTTTAAAGTCATTAAAGGCATTTATTACATCTACACTCTTGTCAATTCTATATGGGACAATAGTGTATCCTGCTTCTTGGTGAATCTTTATAACCTTATCAAGTTTATCAATTATTAAATTTTCTCCTGAATAAGGATTATAAATAAACTTAACCTTTTTCACTTTACCCCTCCTTAATAATTAAACTAATAATTATTTAAAAATATCATAAACTAAATATACTAAATATTATATCATAATTTATTATATTACTATATTTTACATATAAATAAAATTAATTATTAGTTATGTTTCTTAAAATTATCTTAAGAATTTTAGTATTCCCCCATTTTTTCTTAAGATTATATTAATAATTATTTTAATATTAATAACCTTATATTTATTATGAATCTATGATATAATAGTGCATTGATGATAAAGGAAATTCAAATTCTATATTCCTTTATATAGTAGGGGTGATAATTATGAAAAAAAGTTGTATACCAAATATTTTTACATTTATTAATTTATCCTGTGGCATAATATCTATTTTATACACATTTGAAAAAAACTATTTATTTGCCTGCTTTTTTATAATAATAGCAGCACTTGTTGATAGATATGATGGTAGAATTGCTAGATGGTTAAATGTTTCTAGCGAACTTGGAAAGGAATTAGATTCTTTAGCAGATTTAGTTTCTTTTGGGGTAGCACCTTCAATATTAACATTTTTAATGTACGATTTAGCAAAAGTTGGACCAGCAGGTATAATTGGAATAACTGTACTTTTAGCTTTTCCTATTTGTGGAGCATACAGACTTGCTAGATACAACACATCAACATTTGATGGTGTATTTACAGGAGTTCCTATAACTATAACTGGTAGTTTTATAGCTGTTTTTGTATTTTTCACTATAAATAAAAGCATAACACCATGGATTCCTATTATATTATTGGCAATAGGTGCATATCTAATGGTTAGTACATTTAAGTTAAAAAAGGTATAGAAACATAAATAGGCTGAATCAAATTTTATATTTTGACTCAGCCTATTTATGTTTATTGATTAATCTTCATCCTCATCTTCATCTCTTTCAGAGTTGTTAAATTGTAAATCATAATCAATTTCTGTTAATATATTATCCTTTATTGTTTTGTCATCTATATAATTCTTCTTAAGCTTACAATACTTAACATAAGCTCCACTACAGTCATCAAGAGTCTTTATTATTTCATCAATAATCTCACCTAAATTGTCAGCTCTTTTTACTGCTTCTTTTACATCACCTTTTTTAGCTTCTGATATATTATTAAGCTCATTTGCGCCACCTATTAATAGTCTATACGAGTTAACCATGGAACCAAGCAAATTAGTTAAATTATTTATATCATTATATTGATTTTTCATTAAATGTCTGTAAGACAAATTATCACCTGCTTACATATTTATAGTTGCATTAACAAATTCGTTATCAATTTTATTATATATATTGCCACTATTTTTAAATAAAGCCTCTATATCTGCGCTACTCTTACATTCAACACTTTTATTTACTAGAATACAATTTAGATTTTCAATTTGATCCCTTAAAATATTTCTAGCATCATTAAGAATATCATCTATCACAGCTTCTATAGAATCATAATTTAGAGTTTTACAATTAAGTTCTTCTAAATTTTCATTGTATATATCAGCTATTTTCCCAATATAGTAATTGATAAAGGCATCTATATCACCAGGAGTAAGTGGCCTTCTAACTCTTAGCACTTCATTTTTGTACATATTATAAACATCTTTGAATTTTCTCGCATAATTGTTTACTAGGTTAGTACTTTCTTTTTCATTATTCCCTAAACAATTAGCTTCTTTAAGTTCTTCTATAAATCTCATAAATCCATATATATATTTAATTATTTGTTCCTCAATTTCTTTATCCTTTATGTTCTCAAAATAATTTTTTGTAAATTCTTCATCATGTCTTAATTCTTCATCTTTATCTAAGTTTATAGTATCTGAAAGATAATCCCTACTTACATTATTGACTAAAACCTCATTATATTCTACACTTTTTCTTTCATAGTAATATTCCATATTATTATTTTCATTATTAAACTTGAAATCTCCATTAAATAATACTGGAACAAAAAACTCCTTAGGTATTGATATAAACATAAGCTTCCTCCTTAAGCATTAGTTACCTTACAGTAAGGTTTAAAATATGCTCTTGGATACTTGCATAATGGACAAACTAGTGGTGCTTCTTCACCTTCATGAATATATCCACAATTCATACATACCCATAAAGATCCAGCTGGTCCCTTAAACATAGTTCCATCTTCCATCTTGTCATAAAGCTCTTTAAATCTCTTAGAATGATTTTCCTCTGTTTCAGATAACTCCTTG
>JAHAIU010000303.1 GCA_018372555.1 Clostridium sp. | reverse complement strand
GTTGGTATTATGCTTGGTAATGTAATAGGATCGATAACAGATTTCTTTGCATATAAATACAACTTAAATCAAAGTATGGGAGCCTTTTTACAAGGAAATTTTTCAACTGTTTTAAAAGGAAACTATGAAATACTTTATTTGAGTATTCCCTTAGTAATTATAGCTTTTTCCTATGTACATAAATTTACATTAGCAGGTATGGGAGAAGAGATGTCAGTAAGCCTTGGATTAAATTATAAGAGGGTTACTAACATAGGAATTACAATAGTAGCATTAATCTCATCCTTAGTTGTAATAACAGTAGGTAGCATTCCTTTTGTGGGACTTATAATACCTAATATAGTTTCTATATGGAAAGGGGACAACCTTAAGAATAATATGCCTATAGTTGCTCTCCTAGGTGCAAGTTTTGTACTAGCTTGTGATATTATTAGCAGACTAATAATTGCACCATATGAAATCCCTATAGATTTAACTATTGGAGTTATTGGAGCTGTAATATTCCTTTATCTAATATTTAGGAGGAATAAATAATGAGAAATAATAAGAAAAAAATAATTATAATGTCCGTGCTTGCAATAACATTCTTAGTATTGTTTGTAGTATGGGGATTAAATGCAAAAAACTATAGATTTAATTTATCTCTTAGGATTCCAAAAGTATTAGGAATTCTAATAGCTGGAAGCACTATTTCAGTAGCTTCGCTTTTATTCCAAACAATAACTAATAACAGAATCATAACACCAAGTATTATTGGTTTAGATTCATTATATGGGTTAGTACAAACCATTGTAGTATTTATATTTGGATCAACATCAATATTTATGGTTAATAAAACAGTTAACTTTTTAGTATCAGGAACCTTAATGGTAATCTTAGCTATGATTTTATTTAAGGTGGTTCTTAAGAGTGGAAGAAACAATATATTTTTCTTACTACTTGTAGGTACTGTAGTTGGAACATTATTTAGAAGTATGTCATCTTTTATGCAGGTTCTTATAGATCCTAATGAATTTGATGCCCTACAGGCAAAATTATTTGCTTCCTTTAGCTTAGTTAATACAAAGATATTAGTAGTTTCAGTAATAATACTAGCTATAATAGCAATTTTACTATACAAGGACTTTAATAAGCTAGATGTTATGTCCTTGGGAAGAGAACAAGCAGTAAACTTAGGAGTAGATTATGATAAGTTTAGTAAAAAGATATTAGTAATTGTAGCAATATTAGTATCATTATCAACAGCCTTAGTTGGGCCAATAACATTCCTAGGAATTATAGTTGTTAACTTAACTTATGAAATAACGAAAACTTATAAACATTCAGTCCTTCTTATAGTTGGAACTCTTATTAGCATAATTGCTTTAGTAGGAGGACAGTTCTTAGTAGAAAGAGTATTTAACTTTACTACAACTATAAGTATAGTAATTAATTTTATCGGTGGAATATACTTTATAAATCTATTATTAAGGGAGAGTAAGCTATGATAGAAATAAAAAATATTAATAAAAGTTATGGAAGTAAAAAAGTTGTAGATAATGTTTCTTTTAATATAGAAGAAGGAAAAATAACTTCTTTTATAGGACCTAATGGAGCTGGTAAGAGTACAGTTTTATCAATAATTTCGAGACTTTTAGATGCTGATTCAGGTGAAGTTTTTATAGATGGAAAAGAAATAAAAGCTTGGGATTCTAAAGAGTTATCTAAAAAACTATCAATATTAAAGCAAAATAATAATTTAAATATAAGATTAACTATAAGAGAGTTAGTTTCTTTTGGAAGATTCCCATATTGTGAGGGAAAGCTTAAAAAAGAAGATGAAAAGTTTATTGAGGATGCCTTAAGTTATATGCAGCTTACAGATATTCAAGATAAATATATAGATGAGTTAAGTGGTGGTCAAAGACAAAGAGCATATATTGCAATGATATTAGCTCAAGATACAGATTACATACTTTTAGATGAACCATTAAATAACTTAGATATGAAGCATTCAGCTGAAATGATGAGAATGCTTAGACAAATGGTAAATGATTTTGGAAAAACTATCGTAATAGTAATTCATGATATTAACTTTGCATCATGTTATTCAGATACAATAGTAGCTCTAAAGGATGGGAAATTAGTTAATCATACTTCAACAGAAGAAATGATAACTGAAAATAATTTAAAACGTCTTTATGATATGAATTTCAATATTAAAGAAGTAGATAATCAAAAAATATGTATTTATTTCTAAAAATATAAAAATTAAAAGATATATTTAATTAAATAGCTATTTATTAAAAAATTAAACAGAGAAATTTTATACAAGCTTTATAAATAATAAATTTTAGCAAGTTGGAACAAATTACATCAATAATTAGCAAATATCAATTAATAATTTTAAACTTCTGCAGGAGTTTTAAAAAGTAATTAATTATTAATTAAAAGCATGGAGGTATTATACAATGAAAAAAAGAATCGCAGCCATCTTAGGTATGGTTATGTTATTAGCAGTAGGAGTCGTAGGATGTGGAACTCAAGGTGGTTCAGGTGAACAAGCACAAGAAGAAAGCAAGACAGTAGTAGTTACTGATCAAAAGGGTGAAGTTGAAGTTCCAGTTAACCCTAAGAATGTTGTAGTATTAGACTATGGTTCATTAGATATAATGACTAAATTAGGGGTTGAGCCAGTTGCTCTTCCAAAGGGTTCATTACCATCATATTTAGAACAATATAAAGATGAAAAATATGTTGATTTAGGTTCTTTAAAAGAATTTGACTTAGAAAAAATAAATGAAGCAGCACCAGACTTAATTATAATTGAAGGTAGACAAGAATCATACTATGAAGATTTAAAGAAGATTGCTCCAGTATTATATTTAGGTACAGCTAACAGTGATATATTTGCTTCAGCAGAAAATAATGCTAAAGTTTTAGGTAAGGTATTTGATAAAGAAGAAGGCGTTACAACTGAATTAGAAAGCATCAATAAGAGATTAGAAGCAGTAAATGCTAAGGTAAAAGAAAATAATACAACAGCTTTAATGGCAATGTTTAATGAAGGTTCATTATCAGTTTATGGTGAAGGATCAAGATATGATATGGTTTATAGCAAGTTTGGATTTACTCCAGCTGATGCTAATATTGAATCATCTAACCATGGACAAAAC
>JAHAIU010000302.1 GCA_018372555.1 Clostridium sp. | reverse complement strand
TTAATTATATTAATTTTTTTGTATTTTTCACTAAATATAATTATGTAATTAGCACTTTTTTTATAAACTTGTACTATTTTTATAAAATAGAGTTTATAATTTTTTTGTCTTCTTATCATATAATTTCAAATGATTAATAGCTTATAATACTATCTTTATATAAAAAATACTGCCAAAACAAAAATAATTACACACTAAAACTTATAAAAAAAGTGCTATATCTTAAAATTAAAGTTATAATTTTAAGAAAGCACTTTTATAATAAACTTCCCATCATAGGATAATCATCTTCCCCATTACCACCATTAATTGCTTTTATACCTGAATGAAGGAATGTAGATCTAATTATTGAGTTATTACCATATCTATCTCTTATAGAATCTATAGCTTTATCTAATGCCCTTTGTTTCTCTACCCTTTTATTATCGAATAGGGAGCATTGAAAAAATTCATTACTACATAATTTACTTACTCTAACTCCTAATTGCCTTATAGGATCTCCTCCCCAAACTTCATCAAAGGCAATAGTAAGTTCTTTAAATATTTCTTCTGTTAAGTCAGTATAGTTTTCTAAGGATATTTGATGAGTATATCTTTCGAAATTAAAGCCCTTTATAAAAATAGCAACTAACTTACATAAGCTATTATTATTTCTTAATCTATTAGCAACTGATTCTGTTAATGATAATATAATTTTCAAAGCTTCTTCTCTAGTAGTTACATCCCAAGCTATAGTTGTTGAATTTCCTATTCCCTTTACTTCTATATAGTTGTATTTTCTAACCTGTGAGTCTTCATTTCCATTTGCATAATTATATATGGTAGTTCCATGACTTTTAAATACACTGCATAAGAGTTTTAAGTCAAAGTTTGCAAGTTCTCCTATTGTATTTATATTAAGTTTATCTAACTTTCTTTTAGTAGCCCTACCTACCATAAATAAATCTTCTACAGGTAAAGGCCACATCTTATCTTCTATTTCTTCTTTAAATAATGTTTGAATAGAATTCTTTGGTTCAAAGTCACTTGCCATTTTAGCTAAAAGCTTATTTGTACTTATACCAATATTGACATTAAAACCTAGTTCTTTTTTTATTCTAAGCTTTATTTCTTCAGCTTTTTCCATATAATTTTCTTTAAAATGACTCATATCCATAAATACTTCATCTACAGAATATCTTTGTATCTTAGGAGAATACTCATAAAGCAAGTTATACATAGCATTACTGCAGTCCATATAAAGCCTATAATTAGGTCTAAAAATCCTTAAACTCGGACATTTCTTTAAGGCATCTACAATAGGTTCTCCAGTTTTAATATTAAATTTCTTAGCTGGAATAGATTTAGCAAGTACTATTCCATGCCTATCATCAGTACTTCCACCAACTATCGATGGAATTTCTCTAATATCTTCTTCTATTTCTCCAAGTTGAAGCATTCTTATAGCAGTCCAAGATAGGTAGGCTGAATTTACATCTATATGAAAAATAATCCTATCACTCAAATTCATTCACTTCCCAATATTTCACTTTATAATACTTACTTTTAAAGTTCATAATCAAATACGTCATTGTCTTATTTTATCTACTATAAAATTGTAGTTTTATAACACATTGAAAGTAATTAAATGGCATCAAAGTAAGTTATAAAATTATAGTTTTATGACTTACTAATAATATCCTAAATATAATTTATATATTCCAAATTAAACTTGCTATAAACTATAGACCTAAACTTACATTTTAAATAGTATCCATTTATAACTCTTAGCATCATATTTAATTTCAAATATTCTTTCTATGCCATTTATAGAGGAACTACAAACAAACTTTTCCATAATGTTCCCTGCTAGTTTTTCCTTATCTCTCTTTAGTATCTTATTTATTTTAATTACCTTAGCCTCATCCTCTTCTATTTTAAATTTAATTGGATTAATGGAACCATCTTCATTAAACCAAGCTATCATTTTAATTGGTTTAGCTACAACTTTCAAGGATATCCCTCCCATGGAAATTCTTTTTTTAAGTATAGCAAACATATGTTCTTTTGTAAATATAGTTTGCCTATTAATATAAAAAATACTCCTCTAATTATTAAAATATGACTAAGGAATTATAAAAAACAAAATAGGCATGAGTATAATAGAATTTTTTACTCATGCCGTACTATATTCTTTTTTAATATTTCATACTTTATAGATCGAATACTAATTATGCTTATTTCTTTTTCTAATGCAATTACATACTACTATCCCAAACCATTTTATATATTAATTAGATTAGTTTCCATAATGTAGGCACAACATTAGGTGTCCAAGCTATATTAGATGTATGAACATAAATGCATTCATAAGCTTTTCCTTCATAAGTTACTTTATCTCCTAATTTATAGCTAACACCAGATTGCCATTCTTGTACTGTAGGTACTTCAATTTCTTTAACTTCTACTATTGTACTATTTGATGTAACCGACGCCCCAGATGCATCCTTAAGTACTACTGAGTAAGTATAAGTTCCATAGTCTCTATTTGAAAAATCTTTTCTAATTGATTGAACTATTGTTGCTCCTGAATTTAATGATCCAGTAGCTATAGATTTTCCATTTTCATAAGATTGTCCTTTTACTAAGTAATTTAGAGCTTTAAGCATTTCTGTTGATGGAATATATCCTGAATTAGGATTTAATGTTCACTTTTGTGAAGCTGGAACACCAATAACTACTTGTTCTTGCTTTAATGGAGCAAAGAAAGAATTTTTTGATGCTTTAGTTTGGAAGCCTTGTAATAGCATATCTACCATAGCAACTTGGAAATCAGCTGTTCCTTGATTATAAGTAACTCCATCAAGAGCCATATTTCCACCACAGTTATAATGTTCAACTTGCAGGTAATCTAGTTCATCTCTAACTGCATCTATAAGTGGAAGATATGCACCCCAGTTAGTTGCATAACCAGTGTTTTCACCTTGTACATAAGATAATTCTGCTACCTCAAGAGGTACGAAAGGTGAAAATCAAAAAGCTGTATTAAAATTTAATACAGCTCAATAATTATATAACCTATATTTTTATATTCACTCATTCCCCTAATTATGCTATTAACTTTTCTGCACTTTTTATAGCTTCATCTGCACTCCAATAGATCATATTATCTCCTA
>JAHAIU010000301.1 GCA_018372555.1 Clostridium sp. | reverse complement strand
TGAAATGAATTTACCTCTTGTTTCATCCATTAGCAAAAAATTTCTTAATAGAGGCTATGATTATGAAGATATTTTTCAAATAGGTTCTATAGGTTTAGTTAAAGCAATCAATAACTTTGATGATAAGTTTAATGTTAAGTTCTCAACTTATGCAGTTCCTATGATTATAGGAGAGATAAAAAGGTTTATTAGAGATGATGGAATAATAAAAGTTAGCAGAAGTGTTAAGACATTAGCTAGAAAGATTCATTTTGACAAAGAAGCTTTAACTAAAGAATTAGATAGAGAACCTACTATTGATGAATTATCTAAATATTCAGGAGTTGAGAAAGAAGAGATTATGTTTGCAATAGAATCCTCTGTAAATATGCAATATCTTTACGACACTATTCATCAAGATGATGGAGCTCCTGTTTTACTTATAGATAAATTAAGTGAAAAAGGTGAAGATGATACTGATATGATAAACAGGATTGCTTTGAAAGAAGCTATTAGGAGCTTAGATAGCAAATCAAGGCAAGTAATTATGCTTAGATATTTTAAGGATAAAACACAAGTGCAGGTAGCTAAACTTTTAGGTATTAGTCAAGTTCAAGTATCTAGGATTGAGAAGAAAGTATTAGTGATAATGAGAGAAAAATTAAAAGAATAAATGTATATTTAAAATGAAAATTTTGTTGTATTAAGTAGAATAAAAGAGGCTGTCTAGGACAGCTTTTTTTTATTTGTCCTCAATTACTAATTTAAATTTTGGAATATAGTCTTTACTTTTAATTTATCTAAAGAAGGATAGTAAAGATATATTTGCAATTAAATTCCAGTGTTATATTTGTATAAAGTGGAATAATAAACTTATAAAGTGATTCTTATCTTCAGGTGGAGTTTTCTTAAAAAGTAGAGAACCAAAATCTTCTATTTTGTGTGAATCACTTTCACAGAGTACAGGAATGCCCAGTGCTCCATCTGAAGGTTAGAAGAACTAATCCAGGCGCATAGCAGTGCTTAGCTCCCACTTATAGAAGGTGGGAGTGTTAGCAATGGTAGCGATCGGATAAATATTTGAAAGGAGAATTAATATGGTAAAGAAAAAAAGACCTACAGAACAGCAAATACAAGAAAAATTTCAAACTATTGCAGAACAAACTAATCCAAAGCCTAAAATAGCTAGAAATTGTTCAAGAGCCTTTTTAGTTGGAGGAGCTATTTGTACACTAGGTCAAATCTTTCAAGAGTTACTTATAAAATATGGTTTTCCAGAAGATGATATAAAAATGATCCTTCCGATAATAATGGTATTTTTAGGGGCATTATTAACTGGAGTTGGAATATATGACAAGATAGCAACATTTGCTGGAGCAGGGACTGTAGTGCCTATAACAGGATTCTCTAATGCAATAGTTGCTCCAGCTATAGAATTTAAACAAGAGGGGTTTGTTTTTGGTGTAGCAGCAAAGATGTTTACAATTGCAGGACCGGTCTTAGTTTATGGAATAGGTAGCTCAGTGATAGTAGGAGTTATTTATTATATTATTCAACTGTTTACATAAGAAAGGTGAAATTTATTATGGAAAATACTAATACAAAAAAGCTTGGTAAGCAAACAGTAAAACTAAATAAGCCTCCAAAGATAGTTGCTACTTATTCAATAGTTGGTCCAAAAGAAGGGGAAGGACCTTTAGGTAAATATTTTGATGAGGTATTAAATGATGATTTATATGGTAAAGAGAGTTTTGAAAAAGCCGAAAGTGAAATGATATATACAGCAATTACTGCAGCAATTAATAGGGCGGATTTAACAGAAGAGGAGGTAGATTATCTATTTGCAGGAGATTTATTAAATCAATTAACATCTTCTTCTTTTGCAGCAAGAAAGCTTAATATACCATTCTTTGGATTATATGGGGCATGTTCTACTATGTCAGAATCTCTAAGCGTTGCTTCTATGATGATGGATGGTGGCTTTGCAGATTATGTTGTTGCAGCAACATCTTCACATTTTAGTTCAGCAGAAAGACAATTTAGATTTCCTTTAGAGTATGGAGCTCAAAGGAGTCCTTTAGCTCAATGGACAGTAACGGGTGCAGGAGCAATGCTTCTAGCTAAAGAAGGAGATTTTCCAGAAGTAACTTATATTACAACTGGTGTAGTTAAAGATTATGGAATTAAGGATCCTAATAATATGGGAGCTGCGATGGCTCCAGCAGCAGTGGATACAATTTCAAGGCATTTTAAAGATACAGGAAGAGAACCTAAATTTTATGATGCAATAGTCACTGGAGATTTAGGTAAGGTAGGTAAGGAAATTATAAGCAAGCTACTATTAGAATATGGATATGACATTAGAGAGAACTATTTTGATTGTGGAGATATGATATATGACGATACAGTACAAAATACTGATTCGGGTGGTAGTGGATGTGGATGCTCTGCAGTAGTTTCCTGTGGATATTTTTATAAAAAAATGATTAGAAAAGAGATAAAAAACATGCTATTAGTATCAACAGGTGCATTAATGAGTACTACATCATCTCTGCAAGGTGAAAGTATTCCAGGAATAGCTCATGCCGTTGCTATAGAGTTTAATAACATAGAAAGGAGATAATGCTATGACTTATGTAAGTGCATTTATTGTAGGTGGTATTATATGTGTTATAGGTCAAATATTGATGGACACAACTAAATTAACTCCTGCTAGGATATTGGTAATATTTGTAACTGGCGGAGTTATACTTGGTGCTTTTGGAATATATGATAAATTGGTGGATATTGGAGGAGCAGGTGCTACTATTCCCTTACCTGGCTTTGGTAATTCTCTAGCTAAAGGAGCTATAAAAGCTGTTAAAGAACAAGGGCTTTTAGGAGCATTTACAGGTGGGATAACAGGTACAGCAGCAGGTATAACAGCGGCAATTTTCTTTGGATATCTTATGGCACTAATATTTAATCCAAAGACAAAAAGCTAAGATATAAGATGTAGACTAATTATTGAAATATAGATAAATTAAAAAAATCTTTTAAAAAACAATCTAACAACTTATACTATAGGTGTTAGGTTGTTTTATTCTATATCGAAATATAGTAATAGATAGTTTATTGTTATATTATAGATATTCTATGGTGATTAGAAAGGAGGAGGGTCATGAGAGCTTATTATAAAAATA
>JAHAIU010000300.1 GCA_018372555.1 Clostridium sp. | reverse complement strand
TAAAGACAGCAGCTGAAAAAGAAAATGTTGATTTAAGATTATGGAATGAAGCAAAGGAAATAGTTTTAGATAAAGATGGTAATGTTTCAGGGGTGAAAGTTACAGATAAAGAAGGAAAAGAATATACAATAAATACAAAAGCTGTAGTTATTGCTGCAGGTGGATTCTCAGCAAATCAAGAAATGGTAGTTAGCTACAAAGAAGATTTAAAAGGTTTTGCGACAACTAACCATAATGGAGCTACTGGAGATGGTATAGTTCTTGGAGAAAAAGTTGGTGCTGATTTAGTAGATATGAATGAAATTCAAACTCATCCAACAGTTGTTCCAGAAAAAGCTGTAATGGTAACAGAAGCTGTAAGAGGAAATGGTGCAATTCTTATTAATAAAGATGGTAAGAGATTTACAAATGAATTATTTACTAGAGACGTAGTTTCAAAGGCTATATTAGAGCAAAAAGATGGAGTAGCTTATCTTTTCTTTGATGAAGGATTAAGAAATAGCTTAAAAGCAACTGAAGAGTACTTCAATATGGGATTAGTTACAGAAGCTGATTCAGTAGAAGATCTAGCAGAAAAATTATCAATAGATAAAAATACTATGGTTGAAACAGTTAATAAGTATAATGAAGCTGTAGTAGCAAAAACAGATGCGGAATTTAATAGAGAAGACCTTCCAAGACAATTAAATGAAGGAAAAGTATATGCAATTCCTGTAACTCCAGCTGTTCACCATACAATGGGTGGATTAAAAATAAATACAAATGCTGAAGTTTTAAATAAAGATGGAAATGTAATTCCAGGTTTATATGCAGCAGGAGAAGTAACTGGAGGAGTTCATGGTGGAAACAGATTAGGTGGAAACGCATTAGCTGACATAGTTACTTTTGGTAGAACTGCAGGAAAGAATGCAGCGAGCTTTATTAAATAAGATTTAATTGTAGGAGGATAAAAAAATGAAGAAAATAACTGCGATATTAAGTACAATAGTATTATCTGCAACTGTTTTAGTTGGCTGTGGTGGTGGAAAATACACTGATGGAACATATACTGGTGAAGGACAAGGAGCTTCTGGTGCAATAAAAGTAGAAGTTAAAGTAGAAAAAGGGAAAATATCAGAAGTGAATTTAGTTGAACATAATGAAACTAAGACTTTAGTGGATGGAGTTAAGGATAATTTAGTTCCAGAAATAATTGAAAAACAAAGCACTGAAGGCGTTGCAGCTATATCAGGAGCAACTAATTCATCAAATGGTGTAATAGAAGCTGTTAATAAAGCTTTAGAATCAGCAGCTAAATAGACATTAGCTCTCAAACTTTTAAAATATAAAATATATTAAAATCTATGCATAAAACCCCCTAGTATTTAATAGGGGGTTTTATGCATAGATTTTATAAATACTATTTATTGAAAACTAAACATAATTTGCATTAATTTGTAACAGGAGTTAAAATATCTATGGGGAAATCTACGAAAGAATTATGAAAAGGGGAATGTATTAAATGCGAAAAAGCTATATCAATGACATAAAAAATGAATTCAAAGGCTATAATTTGTTAAATTTTAAACAAGATTTAATGGCAGGTATAACTGTTACAGCAGTAGCATTACCATTAGCATTAGCTTTCGGAGTTAGCTCTGGAGCAACTGCAGCAGCAGGATTAATAACAGCTATATTAGCAGGGTTAGTAATAGGAGCATTATCAGGAGGATCTTTTCAGATATCTGGGCCGACAGGTGCTATGAGTGCAATCTTAGTTGCATTATTTCAAAAGTACGGTCTAGAAGGTGTATGGATAGCGGGAGCCTTAGCAGGTATAATACTTATGCTAGCTGGAATATTTAAGCTTGGTAAAGTAGTTTCTTATATACCGACACCAGTAATTACAGGATTTACATCTGGTATTGCATTAATAATTGCTATAGGTCAATTAGATAATTTTTTTGGGGTATCAACTAAGTCGTCAGAATCAGCTGCGATTAAGGTATTGAATTTCTTTAGTGGTCCATTAAATCCAAACTGGTATGCTCTTTCAATTGGAGTTTTAGTTGTTGCTATAATGATTTTATGGCCTAAGAAGTTTAACAAAGTAATACCATCATCTTTAATAGGATTAATAGTTGCTTTGATAATAAATATGATTTTCAAATTACCTTTAGATGTAATTGGTGATATACCACAAAAGTTAATTCTAGATGATAGACTTAGCATAACTTCAATAAATATTGATATTATAAAAAATGTATTAATACCAGCAATTAGTATAGCAGCATTAGCAATGATAGAAAGCTTACTATGTGGAGAAGTTGGAAAGAAAATGAAAGGGGATCCTTTTGATACTAATAAAGAGCTAATTGCACAAGGTATAGGTAACTTTATAATACCTTTCTTTGGAGGAGTGCCAGCAACTGCAGCTATTGCTAGAACTAGTGTTGCTATTAAATCTGGAGGTAAAACTAGATTAGTAAGTATTCTTCATTCAGTATTCTTAATGTTATCTATGTTTTTACTTGCACCTATAATGTCTAATATCCCATTATCAGCTCTTGCAGGTGTATTAATGGTTACAGCCTGGAGGATGAATGAATGGGAAAATATAAAATACATATTTTCTAAAAGATTTAAAGGGGCAATATCTAAGTTTTTAATAACAATGATTGCAACAATTGCCTTTGATTTAACTCAAGCTATACTAATTGGAGTTATTTTTTCAAGTCTTCTATTTATAGTCAAGATATCAAATATGGATATATCAATAAGTGAAGTAGATGAAAAGAGATTAGATAATATAAATATCAAGGGAGAGAATTTAAATAATATAAAAGTTGTATATTTTACAGGACCTTTATTCTTTGCAACAGCAGACAAGTTTAAAAGGGAAGTCCTTTCAATTAAAGATTCTAAAGTTATAATATTATCTATGAGGGGAGTTCCGTTGATTGATACTTCTGGACTTCAAGCATTGTCAGAAATAATTGAAGAAGCAGCAGGAAAGGAATGTAAGATAATGCTATGTGGACTTCAGCAACAAGTTAAAGATATAATTGATAAAGCAGAATTTGAAGATAAATTAGGAGATAATATGATCTATTGGAGTGCAGATGAAGCTATAAAAAGTGCAGAAAAGTTAATAGCATAATTAGGGGAATGAGTGAATATAAAAATATAGG
>JAHAIU010000299.1 GCA_018372555.1 Clostridium sp. | reverse complement strand
CCTGTTATAGGGTCTGCTTCTGTAAGTCCATTTGAAGCTAATCCATAAAATAAATCCATTATTTCACGTATTGGTTGACCTTCTTTAAATCCAGTTCCAGCTTCAAGCATTGCAGATCTATACTCTTCTCCACCATAAGAAGTTAATGTTCCACCCCAAGTTCCTAAAGTCTTGTTGTAGTTTGTATAGAAAGGTATAGCATCAGTATTTTCTTTTATCTTTTTGCAAGCTTCTATAAATTCTTCAGTAGAAGTTGGCATTTCTTCTACTCCAGCCTTCTTTAAAACTTCTTCATTATAAATAATTCCTAAACTATTTAAAGCAACTGGTAGTCCATATGCAACATCATTGTAATCTGCTTCTGTAACATCAATATACTTTTCTTTAAGTTCGTCAACTGTTCCTAATGGCTCAAAATAATTTTCATATTCTTCAGGAGTTCCATTCATACTAAAAGGTAGGAATAAAACATCACCATAATCCTTAGTATTCATTCTAGTCATTATGTATTTATCGTAGTCAGCAGATGATTCCCATACTATATCTTCAACATTTGGGTATAGCTTTTTAAAATCCTCTTCTATTTTTTCAAATAATTTATCAGCATCTGTTCTAGAGGTAACAACCTTAATAGTTCCTCCAATTTCTTCACTTTGCTTTTCGTTAGCCTTAGTACATCCAACCATAAGCATTGGTAACATTAATAAAGTTGATATTATCTTTTTTGCTTTCATTCTAATTACTCCTTATATTTTGTCTTGTTAATATATCAAAAATATTAGCCCTATTAAAATTAAAACTAATATCAATTTTATCCCCTATTTTTATATTATTTACTCCATAATCCTTTAAAGTAAATTTTATTTCATTATGGCTAATATAAAAAATTGTTTCACTTCCAAGATACTCAATTTTATCTACAATACCTTCAATAGATTCTTCATTAGAATTATCTACTTTAATAGTATCTTCTGATCTTAGTCCAATTATATATTTTCCTTTATCTAAATCATTAAATTCTTTAGTTTTGTTAAACTTAATAGACTCACCTAAAAGAATATAATCATCATCTATATATAAATCAAATAAATTTATTTGAGGTCTTCCAATAAAAGTGGCTACAAAAACATTACTTGGATTATTATATATTTCAAAAGGACTTCCTATTTGCTGAATTTCTCCATTATTAAGTATTACTATTTTATCAGCCATAGACAAAGCTTCAACTTGATCGTGAGTAACATATATAGTTGTAGCATTTAATTCATTGTGTAAATTCCTAATTTCATTTGAAGTTGAGTTTCTTAATTTAGCATCTAAATTCGATAAAGGTTCATCCATTAAAAAACACTTAGGATTTCTAACCATAGCTCTAGCAAGTGCTATTCTTTGTCTTTGTCCACCAGATAAATTCTTAGGCTTAGACTTTAAACACTCTTCTAATTTAAGTATTTTAGCTGCCCATTTTACTTTCTCGTCTATTTCCTTTTTATTAGCTTTTCTTATCTTCATTCCAAAAGCAATATTTTCATAAGCTGTTAAATGAGGATACAAAGCATAGCTTTGAAAAACCATAGAAACATCTCTGCTCTTAGGCTCTATATCATTAATAACCTTATTATCTACTTTTATTTTTCCTTCAGTAATATCCTCAAAGCCACAAATCAAATCTAAAAGAGTAGATTTTCCACTTCCACTAGGACCTAATATAACTATAAATTCACCCTTCTCAATATTAAAATTTATATTCTTCAAGGCATATCTATTTGCATTCTTATACTTTTTTGATAAATTATCAAACTCTATATAACTAATTTAAATCACCTCCATAAAAATTAGTAAATCTAAATCACTAAATCTAAATAATATAATTGCCTTAATAGTATATAACTAATCTGATTGATAAATCAATAACAATCGCAAAAAAATACGAATATAACCACAAAGATAAATTGACTGCTCGTAAGACAAATGGCTACAAAAATAAGTCCTAAGGCTCGTAAAACTACTAAGCCAAGAGTTTTGGTAAAACTCGAATACGCTCAGACAAACCAACAACTCTAAGGCCAGTAGTTTTTACTTCTAATATGAGCATCTACTTCAAACAAGCTTCAGTAGGCTTTCATCCGTAAATTTAAATTATTCAAGGAGTCTTTAACATATTTTGCGTAAGCCGACTTGGAGCGTGCGACGGAGGCTGAGCATAATATGTTAAATACTCCTATACAATTTAATTCATTTATTGACATGGTGATTTAGCATACCTATAATTAATTATATAGTTAAACGTTATATAGTAATGGATTTGCACAAATGAAAGGAGTGCTTTAATTGGAAAATAATATAGAGAAAAAGAAGGTTATCTTTAGTGGTATTCAACCTTCTGGGCAACTAACCTTAGGAAATTATCTTGGGGCTATAAAAAATTGGGTAAAGCTACAAGATGAATTTGACTGTTATTTTTGTGTAGTTGACTTACATGCAATAACTGTAAAACAAGAGCCAAAGGATTTAAGACAAAGAACCCTTGAAGTTCTTGCAATATATATAGCTTCAGGAATAGTGCCTGAAAAAAATACATTGTTTATTCAATCACATGTTCCAGCTCATAGTGAGGCTGCTTGGTTATTAACTTGCAACACTTATATGGGTGAACTAGGAAGAATGACACAATATAAAGATAAGTCTCAAAAATATGGTGATTCTATCGGGGCAGGGCTATTTACTTATCCAGTATTAATGGCTGCTGATATCCTTTTATATAATACAGATTTAGTTCCTGTTGGTCAGGATCAAAAACAACACCTTGAGTTAGCTAGAGATGTTGCAAATAGATTTAACAATGCTTATAGTCCAACATTTAAAGTACCAGACCCATATATCCCTAAAATAGGTGCAAAGATTATGAGCTTACAAGAACCTACAAAGAAAATGTCTAAATCAGATGATAATCCAAATAGTTATATACTAATTATGGACCCACCTGAAGTAATTAGAAAAAAGGTTTCTAGAGCAGTTACAGATAGTCTTGGTATTATTAACTACACTGATGAACAACCAGGAGTTAAGAATCTTTTAGATATATTAATAGCTATTAATGGTTCTACATCTGAAGAATTAGTAGCTTACTATAAAGATAAAGGATATGCTGATTTAAAGAAGGATGTTGCTGATGCAATAGTTTCTGAATTAGAGCCAGT
>JAHAIU010000298.1 GCA_018372555.1 Clostridium sp. | reverse complement strand
CTTCATAATATTGCCTCCTATTATAACCTATAAGTAACAATTTTATTTTTATATTTAAGTACCTTATCTACAACTTCCTCTACACTCTCTAAGACAATATACTTTTTACCATTAGTTAGTGTAATTAACGTTTCCGGGACCTCTTCAATCTTCTCTATATGATCTGCATTTAATATAAATTCTTTATTGTTCATTGCTGTAACATCTATCATATTATTACCCCTTTTTTCAATTAACAATTAATAATTAACAGTTAATAATTGAGGAAGTAATTTGTTCCAAATTACATTTAATAAATAATTTTAGTAGTTATTTATTAATAGTTCAATTTAGAACAAATCACTAAAAACTTAATATCAAAAGCTCCATAAAGAACTTTCTCCTCAATTACCAATTATTCATTGTTAATTATTAATTGTAATTTTATCTTTTTAAGTTAATGATGTCCTGAAGGATTTCATCTCCAGTAGTTATCATCTTACCTGCTGCTTGGAAAGCTCTACTTGAAACTATCATATCTGTAAATTGTTCTGATAAATCTACGTTTGACATTTCAAGCATACCTTGTAAGTTGTCTCCATATCCATTTGAATTATCATCATTTAAAGTTCCTACACCACTTTTAATAATGGCTTCACCTGAGTTAACTGATGAACTATAAAGGTTTCCTCCAAGTTTAGTTAATCCTTCTGGATTCTTAAATGTAGACATAGCTATTTGTCCTAGAGCTGCAACTCTACCATCTTCTAAAACTCCATTAATAACACCATTTTTATCTATAGTATAAGTTTTAACTGCTAGCTCAGTATCTGTTCCTGGTACTCTAACCTTATCTGGTATCTTTAATGTCTTAAGTTGTCCATCGTAAGATTTTAGATCCTTAGTAGCATCTACAAAATTTATGCTTCCATCAGTATTCATACTTTCTACTGGAGTACCACCATAAGTTTCCTCAGAAACTACTCCTCCAATTTCCATTGGCTTTCCTGAAGCAGCAATTCCTTGATCAATTCCCTTACCTTCTAAGGCTCTAGTTAAAGCATCTTGAATATTTTTTGCAGTTACTGCATTAGCAGTTACAAAATCCCCATTAATTGTAATAGTTTTTGATTTTTCATCAATATCAGCCGATGTCTTTGTTCCTGGAGTAATAGTTCCAATTTGGAATTTGTAACCATTAAGGGCTGCTCCAGCATCAAAAGTTAATTCTACTCCACCAACAATTACCTCAGCTGGTGATTTATCTACTTCCCCACCTTCAACTACATCTGAAGTTAAACTAGTATAAGGCTTAGATGTACCTGAAACCTTAACTTCTGGTTTTTCAGTTGGATGAGCAGTTGCTAAAGCTTCATTAATCTTATCTTCTAAGTCTCTAGCTGATACCTTCTTAGTAAAGTCTCCTGTAATTACTAGTTTTGGATTGCTTCCTGTTGTTCCTGGAGTATATTGTACCCCAAGTGATGTAGCATTAATATCTTGAATTACAAACTCAATATTATTAAATAGCTCTCCTTTTGGTAATTCAACATTTAACCCTGCTATATTTAAAGACTTTGGTGAAGTTGCAGTTTCTCCTCCAGTAAACTTAATCTTATTATCTATCTTATCCTTATCTATTTGCCCACCTACACTAGTAAATTGAGTCTTAAGTCCTTCTGCCTTTAAAGCACTGTTAACCTTAGTTCTTAATTCTTCACTAGTAAATTTATCTGGAGTAGAATAAAAGTCTCCATTAATAATTATATTTCCATTTTCAACCACTATTGATAAAGCAGTTCCTGTTGAGCTTTCTCCTATTGAAATAGTATAATCATTTAACTCTCCATTTTCTGGGTGACTAAAAGTAAATCCACCTACTAAAAGGTCATTTTTACTTCCATCTTTTACATTAACTATCTCTGGTTTCTTGTCTACCTTACCTGAATCGTCTGAAGCGCCTTTAATATTGGCCAATGTAGATGGACTTCCTGTTACTTTAGCTTCTTGTGTAAACCCATCTCTTTTAAGCACACTGTTTATTTCATCTTGTAAATCAGATGCATTAAAGGATTTATCTAAGAAGTTTCCATTTATAACAATTTTCTTTCTACCTTTTTCAACAATTACTTCTAGTGGTTCCTTATTTATATTTCCTATTTCAAAGCTAAATCCATTTAATTCATTCCCTTCATTAAATTGAACATTAAATCCTCCTATTGAAGTAGCCTTAGGAGCTAATGAATCAGTACCACCAATAACTGAATTTGATCCCAAGCCTTCAAATTTTAATGGCTTACCAGATACAAATACTTGTTGAGATATCCCTGCTGAAGATAATCCTTTATTAATTGCTGATTCAACTTGTGCTGGAGTTAAGGCTCCAGTATCTGAGAAATCTCCATTAACTATTATTGTCTTTTCATCCTTATTTACATCTGCTGATGTAACAGTTCCTGGTCCTATATTAACTAAAACAAACTTAAATCCATTTAATTGAGATCCCGGTCCAAATCTAAAATCTAATCCGCCAGTATTTACTGCATTTGGATTTAATCCTGTAGCTTGCTGAGCACTATCATCATTAGTTAATGAATATCCTAATACTCTAAATCCATCTCCTGTTAAAAGGTTTCCTTGTTCATCTAATATAAATGAACCATCTCTTGAATACATTATCTCTGATCCAGAAGTACTTAATGATTGCTCTGTAATATTATGAGCACCTGCTCTATGGTTAACTTCTAAAGCATTTCCATAAATAGAAGGTCCCTTACTTACCATAAAGAATCCATCACCATCTATTGCAACGTCTAACTGTCTTCCTGTTGGTTGCATCATACCTTGAGTCATAACTGAGTCTATACTTGCAAGTTGTACACCTAGTCCTACTTGGCTAGCATTAACTCCCCCTTGATTATTAGATGGTGCCATAGCATCTGAAACATTCTGACTTAACATATCACTAAATCTTGCTCTTGATGATTTAAATGATGTTGTACCCACATTTGATATATTATTACCTATAACATCTAATTTTGTTTGATTTACTTTCATACCGCTTATACCGGAATACATTGATCTTAACATAATTGACCTCCAAGCCTTTATTTTTTTCTTGCATCTGTCATTCAGCAAGATTTAAGCCTCCTTATAAAAGGTCCAGCTTATAAAATTACAACACTATCAATATTAGTAAAAATATTTTCCTTTGTTCTTTCCCTATCTACAGCTGTAATTAC
>JAHAIU010000297.1 GCA_018372555.1 Clostridium sp. | reverse complement strand
CCCAGTATAATTATCAAATACCTCAAGGTCTAACCCCTGACCTTTTCTTTTATCACCTATATCTTCTTTTCTTAATAATTCAAATCTATTATTAGTCATTTGAGAAAATCTTAAATTGGCTGATGAAATAATATCTTCAAAATAAGCAGCTAAAACATATCTTTCAAAACTTATTTTCCTTGGATTATCTCCATTTATAACCTTTGCTAATTTACCTACTACTTTATACTTTTCTTCATCATCTTCAATTAACTTATTATAATTTAAACACTCACTGATGATTTTTTTATTTTGATTTATTCTATAATATATTTCTTTTTCAACCTTTTCTATTTTTTCCTTATTGTCGTTCTTAACGCTTAATGCTTCATTTATGAAATTGACATCCTGAATTTTCAGATTTTTTGTATCCTCTAAAGCAATATTATAAACTCTTTCAGCATTAGATAGCTTAATATTGAAATTATTAATATCTTTTTCTAAAGCTACTATTTCCTCTTCCGTTATTCTCTTTTCTGAATAATCCTTATAGTCCTCAAAGCCTAATGATAAAACCTTCTCTTTAAAATCTTCTAAAGCCTTATCTAAATCTTCCTTATTAGATTTTACTAATGCTTCTAAGGATATCTTATTACCATTTTCCTTATCATAGTTTGACTTACTGTCCTTATAATATTTTTCTGCTTTTTTATAACCTTCTATTAAATCATTTAAAACTTTATTTAATTCTAATTTTTCCTTATCTAAAGCTGAAACTGTTCTTAATTCACCCTTAAAATCCTTTAAAATATTATTTAAATTAGCTTCTTGAGTTTTTACTTCTCCTTCTTTTTCTAAAAGTTCAGTATTTAACTTTTCTAAAGCTAACTTTAAAGCTTCATTATCTCTTTCTTTTTCTTCTTTCATAAGGACAATCTTACTTTCTTTTAATAGTTCTGTTTCAATTTTAACTAAATCTTCAATTATTTTATTTAACTTAGTTTCATCTTCTCTAATAACTTCTTTTACCTTATCTAAAAGATTATCTGTTTCATCCTTTATATCTTCTAAGAAGATTTCTTTATATAAAGGAT
The DNA here is from genome assembly GCA_018372555.1 of Clostridium sp. Lineage (GTDB taxonomy): Bacteria > Bacillota > Clostridia > Clostridiales > Clostridiaceae > Clostridium. The sequence continues at coordinate 2,151 of JAHAIU010000297.1, read as the reverse complement.
TAATATATTTCTCTTTTAATGAATTTATTTCTGTTACTATCTTAGTTAATTCCCTATAATACTTTTCTCGCTTTTCATAAGCTAAATCACTTATTGATTTTGCTTCTTTTACCAAAACTTCTGTAACATTTTCTGTTTCTAGCTTAGCTAATATAGGATGATTTGTAGAACCACAAACTGGACATGGAGCTCCATCCTTTAAGGATTTTGCTAAAATCCCTGCTTGATTTCTTCTAAAAGCATCTTCAAGCTTTTCATAGTTTTCCTTTTTATTTAAATAGTCTTTATCAGCCTTTTCGTAATAAATTGCACCCTTACTATGTCTTTGCTCTTCACTTATTGATTTCTCTATTGCTTCTTTTAATTTATATAACTTATCTAATTTATTTTTCAAATTAAGCTCTTCTATTTTTAATAAATTTCTATTTTCTTTAAATTTATTTATATTACTTAATTCTTCATTAAGAGATTTTATAAGCTTACTATTGTCTTCACTATTTTTTGTAGATTTTTTAATTTCTTCCTTTATTTTTTTAGCTTCGAAAATATAATTATCTAACTTTTCTTTATTTTCCTCATAATTTAAAGCCTTAGCTTTTAAATTCTCTACCTCATCTAATTTTTTAATTAGTTCATTTTTAAATGGTTCCTTTTCTACTTGAAGGTTAAACAGATTTTCTGCTTCTTCCAAGGAAATTTTAAAATTATTTAGCCTTTCATTACTACTATTTAATTCTTTTTCATTTTTAGAAAGATAATTCTTCTTTTCCTTATACTTATCCTCATAGCTTAAGGCAGTAATAGCTTTCTTACCATTATTTAATTTATCATTCTTACATCTATATTCTTCTTTTAATAAAGTTAAATCATTAAATTCCTTCTTATAAACTTCTAGATTTTCTAGTTTTTTATTTATATCATTTGCCAAAGCCAATTCCTTAGATAACTTATTTATTTCATCATTCACTTTTTGTAGCTTTTCTTTAATTATATTTTCATCTTTTTCATCTTTAGAAATTGAATCATAAAATCCTTCTAATATTAGATCAATATTTAAATCCTTATTAGAAACTAAAGCTTTTAAATCAATATCATCTTCCCTAAATAAAAAAGCACGGATTCTATTTTCTCTATCCCTTTGGATATTTTCTATAGCCTTCTTTAAGTTATTAGCTTCAGTCTTTATATTTTGCTGTATATCAGAAAAAATCTTAGTTCCAAAAATCTTCCTAAATATTTCTTCCTTCTTATCACTATCTGCATTTAAAAGCTTCTTAAATTCACCTTGTGGAATCATAACTAGCTGTTTAAACTGCTCAGAGGTTATTCCTAATATATCTTCAACTAACCTTGTAACTTCTTTAGCCCCAGATATATTTTTATCATCAAATTTAATTTCAGCTCCTGCCTTTTGTTCTGTAAAACCATCACCTCTTAATTTTGCCCTAAAATAATTTGGATTTCTTTTTATATAGTAATCCTTTCCCTTTAAAGAAAACCAAAGTTCTACTTCAGTATCAGAGGTTGGATCTGCAAAGTCACTTCTAAAGGCTCTTCCATCTCTATCACTACCACTTGCTTCTCCATATAATGCAAAATTAATAGCATCAAAAATAGTAGTCTTACCAGCACCAGTATTACCTGTAATAACAAACATATTTTTATTATTTAAATTCTCCTCAAAATTTAAATCAACTTCTGTTGCATAAGGTCCAAAAGCATTAAATTTTAATCTCTTTATCTTCACCTTACTCACCTACCTTTTCAGCAGCTTGAATTATTGATTCCATAATATTTATTTCTTCTTCAGAAGACTTCTCTCCTAATATATCTTCATAAAAGTTTTCAAATAAAGTTAATTTTGACTTTTCTTTTATATTTAACGCTACATTTTTATTATTATTTCTTAAAGTCTTTTCTTCTCTAATAAGCTCCATAACATTAGGATAAAGTGCTCTAAGCTTAGCCATAGGATCTAACACTTCACCCTTATCCTTTAATGTTACTTTTATATAATCTTCGTTATCTAAAGCATCTTTATCAAATGCTTTAATTATATCGCTTAATTCTCCTTCTATTACCCTAAAATCTCTTCTTAGCTTTAAAGGACAAAATTCTATATTAACTTCACCTTTCTCATCAATATCAACT
>JAHAIU010000296.1 GCA_018372555.1 Clostridium sp. | reverse complement strand
TAATATGGAGAGATGTCCGAGTGGTCGAAGGAGCACGCCTGGAAAGCGTGTATAGGGGCAACTCTATCAGGGGTTCAAATCCCCTTCTCTCCGCCATGACTGTGCTAGATGGGGAGTTAGCGGTGCCCTATAACCTGCAATCCGCTATAGCAGGATTGAATTCCCAGTCTAGGCTTTAATTTGTAGAGCCTGCCTATGCAAGTGGTGTTGATGGCAAGGTCCCATACGACGTAAGTGCATGAACCTCGTCAGGTCCGGAAGGAAGCAGCGATAAGTGATTACTGCGTGTGATATGGATAAATCTTGTCAGAGCTAACTACATAGTAACGTCTATAGATTACTGTCGAAGCTGGGTGCACGGTTTTAATTTTTAGGCCTTTCTAAGAAGAAGGGTTTTTTTAATGCAAATATGTAATTATTAATGAATATATATAATTAATAATTAATTATTTATAGGTTACTCTTCAATAGGATTAACATACAATAGGACAAGAAAACGAGGGCATTCCGTAAGGGATACCCTCGTTTTCTATTTCTTTATTAAATTTATAAAATCAAAATTTAAATTATCTTTTTCATTAATTAAAATTTCAGATTTATAATCAGTTATCCAATGGTTAAGATCTATACTTGGGAATTTTGTATCACCATGAAAATCTTTATAAATTCTAGTTAAGTATAACTTCTTTGTATTAGGTAAAAGAGCTTTATATATTTCTCCACCACCTATAACAAAGGCTTCTTCAGTAGAATTTTCAAATCTAGCAATAATAGAATCTATATCGTTAATTACTTCTACATCAGGTGAATCAACCTTAAAGTTTTTATCTCTTGTAATTACAATATGATGTCTATTAGGTAAAACCTTGGGTAAAGATTCAAAGGTCTTTCTACCCATTATAATAGTATTACCAGATGTAATGGACTTAAATCTTTTCAGATCTTCAGATATATGCCATAAAAGCTTATTATCTCCGCCAATAACATCATTAGAAGCTTTGGCAACTATAATAGATAACATTACACACTTACCTCCATTTTAATTGGGTCATGGTGTTTATAATCTATTAATTTAACATCATCAGCTGTGAAGTCATAGAAATTTGTTATTTCTGGATTTATCCAAAGCTTTGGTGCATCAAAATCTTCATTTTCTCTAGTTAATTGAAGTTTCATTCCTTCAACTTGATTTTTATAAATATGTGCATTATTAATTACATGAGTAAATAATCCAGGTTTAAGATTAGTTACTTGCGCTATTAAATGAACTAATACAGCATATTGACTTGTGTTGAATGGAACTCCTAAAGGCATGTCTCCTGACTAAATTTTCAATAAGATTCGCTAAATCTTATCCGCTTTATAAGCTGCTGTATATTACTATACAGAAAAGACTATATCACAATCTAAAAGATTTTATCTATTAGATTCCCTGCGTTTCCCGTTTCCTCACTTGTCAAAGTGACCTCCAAAAGCTTGAGGGGTACTCTACTTCCTTACATTTAATATCCTTTTATATATATCCAATGTGTTTTCGATAGTCGTTAGGCATTTATTTATATATCATAATATTCATATTTAGGATAGTTTTTTGATTTAATTCTATAAAGTATAGTTGCAGGCACGACATTCAAATTTCTAGCTGCATCTGCAAGACTTTCATAAACTATATCATTAATCATAACTTTTCTTGAATTTACAGGTTTTCTTCCTTTCATAGAATTTTTAAGTCTCACTTTAGTTTCATCACTATGATGTCTTCCGTAAAAAGGATTTTTATCACCAGTTCTATTTTTAGCTAGATTAGATAAGTGTTGCTTAATTTCTTTTGATCTTGTAGTTCCAAAGCTTTCTTCAAGGGTTTTTCCTTTATTTATTGGAGCTCTTCCCTTATTAATGTCTGATATTATACTTTTGGTTTTTTTAGAATGGGCTTTTCCATACATTCCATTTTTAATTCCACTACGAGAAAACTTATCTATTTTTTCTTCAGGGCTCATTTTCATTAGGCTCTCTTTTTGAGCAAGAATACGCCTTTTAATTATTTTCTCTTTATTAGGATTATTAGATAATAAGTCTCCTCCGAAGCTAGCAGAATCAGCAGTATTATATAAATAGTCTCTATAGTTATCTATATAAAATTGTTCTAATTTTATACTCTCTGATTCTGATTTGCATAACTTTAGTATTAAGAATTCAAAATTATGCTCACCATATTTATTCCAAGAGCGTTGAAGATAAATGCTATGGTGTATTCCTCTTTGTAAATAACTTTTATGAGCATTAAAGCGTTTATTTATATCGATTGAATGACCAACATAGAACTTATTTGTGATTTTATTTTTTATTATATATATACCTATAAATTTTTTCATTAGTAAAAATATCCTTACATATGATATTTAAATTTTAGCACGGGATTATCCAACTATTTTTGGATTTTCCCCGTTTAGCAGGGTTTGCAAATAAGTATTACTACTTATTGGCGCTCATTTGAACGCTGGATTAACATGCAATTTAAGTAACCATCTGTTACGTCCCATAAAGTTTGATAGCAACAAGGTTGTAATGTCATTTCTGGTAGGTCTTCTATATTCCACATAGACATAATCATTCTTCTGTCTTGAGGATTATTTTTTAAGGATTCAATAAGCTTATCTACTTGGTTAAACTTTGCTATTTGGTATCCATAAGCCTTACCTATCGTATTATTTTCATCTACCCATTCATCCCAGATATGGACATTTTGTTCTTGAAGCTTAGTTACATCATTTGATTGATCTCTATATATCCATAGCATTTCCTTTATAGCAGTTTTAAATGCAACTTTTTTAGTAGTTAGTATAGGGAATTCTTTTTGTAAATTAAACTGCATAATTTGATGAGGTAGTTTGTATGTAGGCATTCCAGTTCTGTTATTATCATAATAACCATTATCTAAGATATCTTTAACTATAGATAAGTATTTCTTATCATATAAACTCAAGTTATATCACTCCTTACTATTATTTAAATTTATTGTACTATAAAACTTAATAAGTATAAATGATATTAGGATAAGTTTGAATTTTTGAATATTAGTATATAGTGCTGAAGCGTAGGATAGGAATAGCAAACTAAATGATGAATAATATTATAAGTAATATATGGGGTATTTAACAAATAACAGTTAAATAAGCACTTGTAAATATTTATGAAATAATATATGCTTAAAATAGATTATTTT
>JAHAIU010000295.1 GCA_018372555.1 Clostridium sp. | reverse complement strand
ATCTTCTACTGCTGGATTCCACCATGGATCAAAATGTATTACTATATCTGCACTTGTTAGATTTAAACCTGTTCCCCCTGCTTTTAATGATATTAAAAATACTTTAGTTTCATCATTATTATTAAACTCTTCTACAAGTTCTAGTCTTTTACCTGCATTTGTACTTCCATCTAAATAGAAATGTTGAATTTTATTTTCTGTAAGACGTTTGGAAATATTTTTTAGTACTGACGTAAACTGTGAAAACAATAATATTTTGTGATTTTCAGAAATATTATCTTTTATCATTGAAACCACTTCTTCAATCTTTCCACTTTTCCCATTATAATCATCCAGCACTATAGAAGGATCTAAACACAATTGTCTAAGCTTTGTTAAATAAGAGAATATTGTTATTTTATCATCACTAAATTCATTATTCTCCATTTTTTCTTTTATATCCTTCACATATGATGCATATACTTTTTTCTGCTCTTTAGTAAGCTCAACATAATAGTTTTTTTCTATTTTTTCTGGCAGCTCTGTTATTACATCCTTTTTTAATCTTCTAAGCATAAACGGTTTTATGTACTTTTGAAGTTCAATTGCTGAATCTTCTTTATTTACAAATCTATTTTTAAAATTACTTACATTATCTAAGTATCCTGGCATGATAAAATCAAAAATGCTCCACAACTCAATTAAATTATTTTCAATTGGAGTTCCTGTGAGTATGAATTTATTTTCAGCTTTAATATTCTTAACGCTTTTTGTGCTTTGAGCTAATGGATTTTTTATATTCTGTCCTTCATCTAATATGCAGTAGTCAAATTTTATTTTTTCATATTTTTCTTCATCATTTTTTAATGTTCCATAAGTAGTTAAAATAACATCATAATTCTCCAAATCATTCAATATTTCCTGTCTTTCATCTTTATCCCCATGAAGGACACATATTTTCATAGTTGGAGCAAACTTATTAAACTCATTTTTCCAATTGTAAATAAGTGAAGTTGGTGCTACTATAAGAGATTTTTTATTCTTCTCTGAAAGTAAAAATGCTATTGTCTGAACTGTTTTTCCAAGCCCCATCTCATCTGCAAGAACTCCACCAAATCCAAGATAACTTAAGTTTTTAAACCATCTGAACCCAGTAACCTGATACTGCCTCAGTTCTGCCTTCAAATCCTTTGGAAGCTCATAATTTACTTTATCAAGATTAATAATTTTTTCTGAAATATCATCAACTATTTCTTTTCCTTTTATAAATGAAAGTTCTTTTTCTTTTAAATAATCACTTACAACTACAGCCTTATTTTTACTTAATTTAATATTTCCATCTTTATTTTTAGAATCAATACTGTCTACAAGTTCAAGAAAATCATTAATTTCTTTTTCTTCTAAATTTATAAAACTGTTATTTTTAAGTTTATAATATTTTCTTTTACTTCTGACAGCTTCTAAAATCTTTTTATATTCTGATGGATTTATATCTTCAATCTGAAAATTAAATTCCAAATAATTATTACCAGTATCATTTATTCCTGCAGTTATCTTAGGACTAATATAAACTTTTCTTTCTTTAAATCTATCAGAGTAATATACTTCTCCAAGTTCTTCAAGCTGCTTATATTTTTCTTTTAAAAATAAATATAACTCTTCGTCATTCCCATTAAATTTAAAAATATCATTATCATAATAAAAATTTAATTCATTTAATATATCTAAAATTTTAATCTCTTTTTGATTGTCACGAATTATTATTTTATCATTCTTATTAGTATTTGCATAAAATTTTAAAGTTTCATTTCCATATTTTAAATTAACATTTAAAATAACTTGGTTTTTCCTTAAATCAAGATAAAATTCTGCTTTTAATTCTTCTTTCACTAAGTTTTCTATGTTCTTATCAATTTTAACTTCTGATATAGCATTTTCAAGTTTTGATATAGCTGTATTAAACATTTCAATTTCATTTTCTTTTTTAAATTCTATTGAATTATATTTAGATATGTATCTTAAAAAAATCTCTAATACTTTCATCTGCCTTTTTGATGGAAGATATATACATCCATTATATATAAATACATCATTCTTAGGTGTTAATACTGCAATATATTTATCCACCATATCTAAGAGATACTTATCTTTATTCTGCTTTAATTGAAAATTTAACGGAATATCCTCTTCAATAACTTTAAATTTTTCATCATTTAATGTTATTTCCCTGCCTTTAAGCATTAATAGAAACCTTCTCAAAAAAATACTAGAAACAAAAATAAGTTTTCCTTTGACAAAATTTTTCTTATAGCTTTCAGAATACATCTGATTAATTAAACATTCTTCCATATAATCACATAATGCTTCATCATCAGCAGCAAAAGTATGTCTATTTGAAGAATATGTGAATTCTTTTCCAAAATTCAACTCTTTATTAGTGCTTCTAGCATTTATAAAATCCGATATACTTTTTAACACATACATTTTTTTATTCCCAATTTTAAAGCTGACTTCAAAAAAATCGTCCTGATCATATTTAGTTAAAAAAACTTCAAGCTTTACCTTTTCCTTTGGTGCGTCAAGTTCTTTAAGTTCTGTAATAATATTTTTACCCATATTTTCATATGCTTCTTTTTCTTCTTTCTGCTTTCTTCTCATCTCAGAAATATATAGCTTTATGATAGCAGCTGCATGCTCACAAGTCTGTTCTTTTATTGATTTCTTAAAAAAACTATATGGCTGACATTTACAATCCACTTGTTTTATTTTACTTGTTCTTGCATCAACAAATATATTTGTGTAAGTTGGATATCCATATTCTGATATAACTCTTCCTTCTATTCTAATAAGTTTTGCCTGCTCATTGAAACTTAAATCAGAAATTACTGCTCTCTTATTTTTAATAAATTTTTCTGCCTGTTGTGCTTTAGCTCCTTTTATTTTGCTATTAAGATCCTCTTCTAAATTATCTATATTAAAAGCCACTTTTCCCTCCGTACTTATATCATTTATTATTTCTTCTTTAATTAAAATTGTATTGAGGCATTTTCTAAAACAGCTCCTCAAGATTTACTGAAAAGTATTCCAAAACTTTTGACTTAATTTTACCGCTTAATGTTTTTATATCAAACTGCTCATACATTCCTTCATTATTTAATGTATATACTATGATAGAATTAAGCATTGGATTTACTATCCAATACTCCTCTACCCCATACTTCATATATAAATTAAATTTAGTTATTAAATCATG
>JAHAIU010000294.1 GCA_018372555.1 Clostridium sp. | reverse complement strand
GATGGATTAAATCCAACTATAATAGATATAAATATTAAGTTTAAAAGATTAGTTACTAAAGATATCCTATAATCAATCAAAATAGTCATTAGAATAGCTCCACAAACTACAGGTATAATATAAGGTGAAATTATATTAAGTCCCATAGATAAACCTAACACAATAATATTAATACTGCTTATAAGAGTTATTAACTTTGTATTCTTAAATACATCTGGTCTTTCTTTATATATATAACTGAATTGAATAAATAATATTAAAGCTACTAAAACTGCTAATGCTAAAAATGATGATACGTTACTTTTAGTAATACCATTACTTAACAATCCAAGCTCTTCTAAAATTTCTATTTGTCTTTCAGTTACAGGCTCTCCCTCTTTAACTATTATTTGATTCTTTTTAATAACTTCTTTTTGAACACTTTTTTCTGCTTCTTTAATTTTCTCTTCAGTTTTTTCTGTGTCTATAAAAAAGTTAGGCTTTATTTGAGAATATACTATTGTAGTTAGACACTCTTCAAGAGACCTATCTAAATTATTACTTTGAAGTTCTTCTAAAGCTATATTCCTTGCATTCTGTAATGCTTCATAATTATTATCTTCAATATTCTTTGAATAGACCTCTTCCAATGTATTAACAGTTATAGTTTGTACATCAGATACTTGAGATGCTGATAACGCAAGTAAAGTATTATACTCATCATCACTTAGCTTAAAAGCATCTATTTTCTTAACCTCAGTTAATTTATCCTTAGCCTCTTTACTAGATGAAATTTCAGATGAAATCTTACTAAACAATTTATTTACATTATCAATAGCCTGGGTCTTAACTTCACTCTTAACTGAATACTGTTTATCCTCTTTTGCTTTTGCTATTGCTTCTTGTATTTTTTCTTGAGTTGCTATCTCATCTATAGTATCAATAGGAGCCTTTATATCTACAGGAGCTATATCTCCAACTGATAAGTTATGTTTTTTAGGCGCTATAGATGTTAACAATAATAAATATGTTATTAAAAATACGGCTATATATATTAGCCATCTCTTGTACTTCAACTCTTCTGTTCTTATATCTTTTTTTAAAAACAAGTTCATCCCCCTTTACTACTGTAGTTTAATAATCCACCATTTCATAATTCACTATGTTTTGTTCGACAACAAAAACTACATTTACTACTAACTCATCATTTAAGTCTTCCCTTGTACTAACTATTCTATCTACAATATTAGCTTCTCTAGTTAACTCATTGTATAAAGACTTTTCTAAATCATTAATAGAATTATTTACAATTTCTTCTTTACTGAATTCTATAGGAATTTCTTTTTTTTCATAGTAATTAATTTTATTTATTATATTTCCACTTTCCTCTATTTTATCATACTCTTTAAAATCTTTTATAGCTTTTTTAAGATAAATTTTCTTACCAAATATATTTAAATATATTTCACTATCTTTTTCACCACTTCTTTTTAGTTCAGTTCCTTGGTATTTTGCCTTTATGCTTTTTTCATAAAATGTATTTGCCATAACTACTCCATCAGGTACAACTTCATAAGGATCTTCTTCCTTCCCATTTATACCTTCTATTATCACATCTCCAGCTTTAACAAATTCTCCTGAATGAACTACAGATCTTCCTGCAAATGTATATACTCTGCTAATCTCTCCGTCCATTTTTGCAACTAAGTTACCTAAGCTTCCTTCCTTAATTTCTGGAGGATTAACTTTTTCTTCTATTGAAATCTTTAATGTAGATCCCTCTACCCTTGCTCTTAACCATAGAATATCTGAATTCATATTTTCTAATTTCTTTTCAACATCTTTAAAATCTATCTTACTTTTACTTATTCCTGGCTTAATCCCTAATTCATACAGTTGTTGTCTTAACTCATATGGAGAAACATTTTTCCTAGTAGTAATTTCAATACTCCAAACAAATGTTGATAAATAAAGTAAAATAACTATAAACATTCCTCCACCAATAGCTAAGAAAACTTTACTTTTCAATTTTCCAACTAAAAATAATATTCCTCTACTACCTACTATTTTACTTTTTCCACCAAGCCTTTTTACAGCTTCTACCACAGATAAATAATTTTCATATTCTATAGTAATCCTTATAGTTACAACATCTATTCTCTTTATATTTATAACCTTAATATTTTCACTCCATAATATGTTTAAAAGTCTTTCTGGTTTTAATATGTTAATTTCTAATATAACTTTTCCACTTTCAAAAACACCCTTCGCCATACTACACCTCGTAAGAAACTGATTTAAATCTACCACTTATAGTGATTGTTGAATCCCCAATATATAGTATTTCAAAGTTTTCTCCCTCAATATTTATAACTTTAACCTTGGTATTAATCTTGATTATATCCCTTTCAAACAATATTATTCCCTTATGATTTTCTATTGTAATTTCATTATTACCTATTATCGTAATCTTAGGTAAATTTAGCACTACATCCTTAGGCAAATCAAATTTCTCTGCAATAACATTCCTACTCTTCTCAAATTTTTCTTGCATAATTTTCTCTCCTTATATTATTTCTAATAGTACTTTATGATAGAAATATATAGAAAATTACACCTTATAGCTTTGAAAAAAGTTTCTTAGATAAAGCAAAAAGCAAAAGGAAAATTCCTTTTGCTTATTTATCAGTTAATATTAATCTTTAAATTGAATTTGATATAACATAGAGTCATACCCAAATGTTATTAATACCGGTGGTGTAGCCGTTTCTTTAATAATTTCATTTTCCATATTAACTGCTGAGGAAGGTACTATAATAAGAAATTAATCTTATTTATTCCCTTAATTCAAGTATAACAACATTATACTTTTTGATAGCTATACAAATATAGTCCTCAACTCTAATGTATTTAAATACATTTAGTTTTATTGGATAATCATAGTTTCCAATAATAGCTTACTTAATAAAAAATTAAGTTCTATTGAATTTAAATCAAAATTATCCTACTTGAATTTTCTCTTTCTAGCAGCTTCTGATTTTTTCTTTCTCTTCACGCTTGGCTTTTCATAGTGTTCTCTCTTTCTAACTTCTGAAAGAACTCCTGCTCTAGCACATTTTCTCTTAAATCTTCTTAACGCACTTTCAAGTGTTTCGTTTTCTCCAACTTTTATTTCTGACATCTATTATCCCTCCCTCCGCTAGCTCAAATTAATTAATTTAACTCAGCTACGGGCTTAATAACACACGCTATAT
>JAHAIU010000017.1 GCA_018372555.1 Clostridium sp. | reverse complement strand
AGTTAAATTATAAAACACCCGAAGAACTCTTTGATCAATATTTAGATGCTATTTATTCAATTTAACAAAAATAGTTCAATTTGATATTGCAATTTAGATAAGATTCTTTTTACTTACTTAAATTAAACTTATTTTTTTATAAGTGATATTAGAACATTATTAATTAAAAAGGAACAGTAGATAATGAATATAAATGCCATTATCTACTGTTCCTCTTAAATATTTTTTATTTATTTTCATTTATTCTATCAATATATTGTTTCATTAGCTTAGCTGAATTAACAAACTTTTCTTCTTCTTCTTTAGAAAACTCTATTGATAATGCTTTCTCAACACCATTTTTACCTACTATTGTTGGAACACTTAAATATGTTTCATTAACTCCACAATAATTATCTAATAACGTTGAAACTGATAGAACTGTCTTTTCATCCTTTAAGAATGCTTCAACTATTCTAGTTAATACTGCTGCTACAGAAAAAGCTGTTGCGCCCTTTCTGTTAATAACTTCATAAGCTGCGTTCTTAACATCATCAGCAATAATTTTTTCTGTTGCTTCATCCCACTCAATTGAAAGTTGCTTTGAAAAATCCTTTATTGGAATATTTCCTATAGTTAATGATGACCATGGAACAAATTCACTATCACCATGCTCACCTAGAACATAACCTTGAACTACTCTTCCATCTATTCCAAAATATTTTCCAAGTAAACTTCTTAATCTTGTTGTATCTAATACTGTTCCAGAACCTATTACTCTTTCCTTAGGGAACCCTGATAGTTTGTAAGTCATATACGCTAGTATATCTACTGGATTAGATACTACTAATAAGATAGCATTTGGACTTAACTTTGCTAGCGTTGGAACAAAGCTTTTGAAAATTTTGTAATTCTTATCAACTAAATCTAATCTAGTTTCTCCTGGCTTTTGAGCTACACCTGCAGTAATAATGATTATATCTGAATCCTTAGTATCTTCTAAAGCTCCTAAGGTAACAGTACAAGGGCTATTTAAAGCACTTCCATGGATTAAGTCTAAAACCTCTCCAAGTGCTTTTTCTTGATTGATATCATTAATAACTATTTCCCTTGCAACTTGTTTTTGTTGTAAGGCAAAGGCTGTGGTTGCTCCAATTGCTCCTGCTCCAATTATTGATATTTTACTCATAATATTCACCTTCATCCTTTAAATTATATTTCAATTATATACCATTTTTATTACATTATCTAATTGACCATATTATTTTGCCCTAATTACTTCAATTTTATATCCATCTGGATCTGTAACAAAATAATAAGATGGCTTTGTTCCTGGTAATCCCTTAAATGGTGTTACTTCATAACCTAAAGCTACATGTTTTTCTCTCATAGCTTCTAAATCTTCTGCTTCTACTGCCATATGACTATATCCATTTCCTAGCTCATACGGTTTTTCAACATCATAATTATAAGTAAGCTCTATTTCATATCCACCTACTTCATTTGATAAATATACTAAACTAAATTTATGCTCTGGGAAATCTTTTCTTCTAGTTACTATAAGTCCTAAAGCCTCTTGATAGAATTTTAAAGATTTTTCTAAATCCATTACTCTTATGCACGTATGCAACATTTTAACTGACATGATTTTTCCTCCTAATGTATATTCTATATACTTAATTATATTAATAAAATGTAAATTAATCAACTTTTACAGAAATTATTAATTAACTTTTTGTTAATTTACTTTTGCATTGTTTTATCTTACAATTATTTTAAAGGATAGTAAGGTGCTGTCGCACAATGAAAAATTAAGAATGAATAATGCGACATAACCTTATTTCAAACTAAACATTTTAAGGAGAATTTATGAATAAAAAGGTATTATTAGGAATTATTATTTTATCATTATCATTTAACTTAACTTCTTGTTCATTATTTAAAGAAACACCTACGGATACAAATGTTGTTGAAAATCCAGTTAAGGAAGATGAAACTCCAAAAGAAGATGAGCCTATTAAAATTACTGATTTTGAAGCTTTAAACAAAGTTTACACTTCTACTAAAGACATGTCTCTAATTAATATTGGAGATGATATTTATGATGATAGAAAAGGAATTAGTCATATAGCAGGTGAATATAAAGAAATGGATTTTATAAAAGATTTATTATATTTATATTTAAATGAAGACCAATCTGTTTTTTCAGTATTAGTTTCCATTGATACTAATACTGAAAAAGGATATATTCCAATCACTAATGAAGATAAAGAAAAACTAATTAAAGATTTAAATTCGCTAAGAGAACAAATGGAATTAAACCCTGGTGAAGAAATGGTGGTAAGACTAGATAAAGTTACCTATGAAGGCCCAAACTCTAAAACAAATACTGGCTCAAGTTTTAAAATAAGAGCTGCTGTTTCAAGAGTTGGAGCAACTGTAGTTCCATGGAACTACTTCACTGTTACTGTATTTGAAGATGGCAATAAACTTTACGCACACTTGTTTTAAAATGCGATTATAACCGCAAAGATAAATGATTATCTAAATACTAAGGGGTACTTTGAATTTAACGGAATAAAATATAAATTTAATAAACAAACCTTTGCTGAAATATATGTTATTAACGAATATGAAAATTCAACCGAAACTACTGTATCTTTAGGAAGGTTTAATGAGACTCCTTATGTTACAGCAACTCTTTCTTTTAATTATGACATAAATGAATGGGACATAAAAAGCTTAGCATTAAGGTAGAATTTTTATAATTCTACCTTTTTATTTCACAATGCATATACTCTTCGGCTTTGTCCCAAGGTACTACAAACCCTTGTCCTTTTGAACAAAATACTGAGCTAGATGAATATTCTATATCTGCATTTTTATTATAACCTAATCTTTCTATTACTTCTTCACTGTTATGACATACATCATATCCATCAAAAATTAAATTTATACTCCCTTTTCCTTTAGTAAAAGTAAGTATTTCTGCACTATAATCCATGAAAGTAGATACTGGACCTCTTCCTGTTATAGTAACCTTATTTAACTTATTATCTGGAGGATTAAAACTTCCCTTTAACCTTTGAATATCAGATATTACTCTTCCCATATACTCTAAATCAACATCTATCTTAAATTTGTAGTATGGCTCTAAAAGTATATTTTCTATCTTTTCTAATCCTTGCCTAATTGCTCTAAAGGTAGCCTCTCTAAAGTCACCACCTTCAGTATGTTTATTGTGGGCCTTTCCTGTTAGTAATGTAAATTTTATATCTGTAATAGGTGATCCTGTTAATAGCCCATGATGATCTCTTTCAAAAATATGAGTCTTAATTAAATTCTGATGTCCTGTAGTTAAATCATCTGCATGGCATTTGTTTTCAAAGGTTATACCTTCTCCTCTATTATTAGGTTCTAGTTTTAAATGAACTTCTGCATAATGCTTTAATGGCTCAAAATGACCATATCCATAGGATATATTTCCTATAGTTTCCTTATACATAATCTCACAAGGCCCAAAGTCTACCTTTAAATTAAACCTTTCCTCCACCACTTCTTTTAATACTTCTAATTGAATTTTCCCCATTATAGATACTTGAATTTCTTGAAGAGCTTCATTCCAATTTACATTTAATGCTGGATCTTCACTTTCTAAAATCCTAAAATACCTTAATATATCTTTTATATTATAAGAAGAATCATAGATAACTTTTGACATTAATGTTGGTACCATATTGAAATCTATACAATCCTTTAATTCTCCAATTCCACTACCTGCTTCTGCCATAGTTAACCCAGTAACTGCAAAAACATCACCAGCTACAACCTTATCAACTGTAGAAAACTTACTTCCATTATAAATTCTTATGCTACTTACCTTTTCTCTTATTTCATTATCTTTTCCATAAGATACCTCATCTCTAACCTTTAAACTTCCACTTAAGGCTTTTATAAAAGTTAGCCTAGTACCATTCTCATCATATTTCACCTTATACACTCTACCTGAAAAATCACTTACTTCATTATAATTAGTAATAGTTAACTCATTAAAAATATTTAAGAAATTTTCTATACCTTCATCTTGAAGAGCACTACCTGAAAGACACGGAAAGATTTTATTTTCATTAATAAGAGTTTTTAAAGCTAATATCCATTCCTTTTCTTCATAATCCCCATTTAAATATTTCTCTAATAGGATATCGTCTCTTTCAGATATAAATTCTATTATTTCTTCATCTATGTCCCTCAACTTATTTATGTAGCATATATCCTCCGTTAAGTCTCCTTTGATTTCTTTAATTATTTTATCTAAATCTGCACCTGTTCTGTCAATTTTATTTATAAAAAAGAAAGTTGGCACATTATATCTTCTTAGTAAATTCCAAATAGTTTCAGTATGTCCTTGTATTCCTTCCACTGCACTAATTATTAATATTGCATAATCTAAAATACTTAATGTTCTTTCCATCTCTGAACTAAAATCAATATGTCCAGGGGTATCAAGTAAATAATAGGTTGAATCATTTATTTCAAATATTGCTTGGTCAGAAAATATAGTAATTCCTCTTTCTTTTTCTATATTATTAGTATCTAAAAAAGAAGTTTTATGATCCACCCTTCCCCTATTCCTAATAGTATTTGTATGATAAAGTACTTGCTCAGAAAATGTTGTTTTACCTGCATCTACGTGAGCAAGTATTCCTATTGTTTTTTTCATTTATTCACCTTTCTTAAATAATTAGTATTTTCCTAAGAAATTACTAATTAATATTTAGTCAAATATCTTTTCTTATACTTAATTCGTGCATATTTACTTACCTTAGTTAAATATTGATAGTTAGTTATTCCTCCTAGCACACCAACAATAGGAAGTCCTTGAATAAACTTAGCTATTAATAAATTATTTGATAATACTCTAGAAGTCTCTTTTATTTCCTCATCTAGAAGATTTTCTAATTCTAATCCTAAAGCTATTTTTCTTTCAATATCATTTAACTTTTCACTATAAATTAATTTCTCATCTTCACTTGTTAATGCCACATTAATTAAATTTAAAATATATATTTTTTCATTATCTTCTTCATAACTAAATCCATAACTTAATGCAATTTCATATACAGTTTTAAGTATCATTGAAATAAATAATGGAATATCAGGTATTCCTACTCCTAAAACTCCAAGGCCTACACCTTCAATAGTTGAAATAGCTGAATTAATTAAATTACTTTTCTTTCCTTGAGAATCGAGTAATTTTAAGCTTTTTCTTGTCATTCTTTTATTTAATGAATAATTATTTATATCATGATCTAATTTTAATTTTTCCTTATCATATAACTTTTCTATATACTTGCTACCCTTTTGAAAAACTATCTTAAAGGCATTATAAAAGGCACTTTCTAAAGTTCCCTTTAATTTTTCTGGAATCTTCTCTTCTATTTTTTCTGATACTGGATCTAATTTATCTTTAACTATCTTGTTTCTTTTTTTATTAATTATCTTATTTTCTTTCTTAATTAACTTATTAATTTCTTTTTTAATAATCTTACTCATAATCCCTACTTCCTTCTAAGTGATTACTATTAATTATATCATTATATATAAGTTTCAATAAACAATCTACATTTTAAGTGCCTATATTATTTTGAATGAAAAATAATTTTAAAGTGTAAATTACATTAATTGAAAGCTGCAATCTTTTAATTTTTATATAAGTTGATTCTGTATTTTACTTAATTGAAATATTTTGTATCTGAACTAATTTAATAAAATGGAAAACTTTATTACAACTTATATACTAAAGATCTAAAATTATTCTATTAAACTTTCTATAATTTTTTCTATCTAAAAATTATAATATTGTATATAATATATATATGAGATAAAATCTCTTATGTAAATATAAAATTTGAAAGGAAAAGGTAATTAGATCAATGAGAATGTAATCTACTTTAATTAATTTTAGTGCATAGAAAGTCTTAGGCTTATTTCTTATGCACAAATTTATGGAGAGTAGATTATGACTAGAGGTTTATTTATGTTGCCTTTTTATAAGTCTATAACTCTCTCCCAAAATAAGGAGGGATTTTTTTATGCAATTAGCATTATTAAACAATGTAAAAAAATATTATGGTGATAGATTATTATTAGATATAAAGAAGCTTGAAATACTATCTGGTGATAAAATAGGATTAGTTGGTCCTAATGGAGTCGGTAAAAGCACCTTACTAAAAATTTTAATTGGCAAAGAATATGCAGATTCAGGAAGTATATATTTAACTAAAAGTTTTTCTTATATAAGTCAGCTTGACCATTTAGATGAAGAATCTACTTCAAGTAAGATTAAAAGCATATTTAATGCTCCAGATGAATATAAAAACCACCTATCTGGTGGAGAAAAAGTAAAACTTAAAATCTCTAATGCTTTAAGTAAAAATACTGAATTAATAATTGCTGATGAACCTACTTCTAATCTAGATAGTACTAGTATTGAAACTTTAGAAGGAATGTTTAAAAGCCACCCTGGTTCCTTACTACTAGTCTCCCATGATAGAAATTTCTTAGATACTTTATGTAATACAATTTTTGAAATTGAAGATGGCAAAGTTAATATATACAAAGGTAATTATTCAAAATATTTAGAGCTTAAGAAATTAGAAAAAGAAAGACAAATCACTGAATATATTGATTATAAAACTGAAAAAAAGAGACTTGAAAATGCAGTATTTAATAAGGAGAAACAAAGAGATAATATTAGAAAAACTCCTAAAAGAATGGGTAACTCTGAAGCTAGGCTTCATAAAATGGGAGATCAAAAATCCAAGCAGCATATAGATAACAATATAAATGCTATTAAAAGTAGGATTAACCATCTAGAAATAAAAGAAAAGCCCAAGACAGATAAATTAATAAAAATAAGTGTAATAGACAGCTTAGAGCTTACTTCTAAAAATCCTATAGAAGTAAAACATCTTGATCTTATTATTGATGATAAAGTTTTATTATCAGATGTAAGCTTTAAAATAAAGAAAGGTAAGAAAATAGCCTTATTAGGTAAAAATGGTTCAGGAAAAAGTACGTTGCTAAAAGAATTAGTAAAAAATCAAAATGATAGCATTAAAATAGCTAATAATGTTGTTTTAGGCTTTCTAGACCAAGAACAAAATATATTAGACCCCAGCAAAAGCATCCTAGAAAATATACAAATTGATTCTTCATATTTAGAAAGCTTTATCAGAATAAACTTAGATGGCTTTGGATTTAAAGGAGATTCTGTTTTTAAAAAGGTATCTACTTTAAGTGGTGGTGAAAAAGTTAAAGTTGCAATTTGTAAGATTCTTTTATCAGATAATAATATTATTATCCTAGATGAACCTACAAATTATCTAGATATTAAGTGTATGGAAGCCCTTGAAAATGCCATTAAAAATACTGATAAGACACTATTAATTGTCTCTCATGATAGAAAGTTTATTTCTAATATCTGTGATAATATAATAGAGATTGATAATAATAAAATAACTCAATTTGATGGAAGTTATGATGAGTTTATTAACTATAAAAATAAACCTAAGATTAATAAAGCGGAAAAATTACTTCAGGAAAATAAGCTAATCCTTGAAACTAAACTTTCAGAATTAATATCATTATTATCTTTTGAAAGTAATATGGATAAAAAAGAGTTGTTAGAAAAAGAGTATCTTGAAATATTATATAAACTTAAATCATTAAAATAAAGTAAAAAAGATCTATTGCTAGTGGAGTTTAAATCTCCCCCGCAATAGCTCTTTTTCCTAATATATTCTTAATAATTTTAAATCTAATTTTCATCTTAATATTGGTGGATAAATTATATCCTTAATTATTCATTTACTTAGACTTATTACTAAGCATCTACTCAAAAAAGGCCTTAGAATATTCAACTATTCCACTAACCCCATTTAGACCACCTGGTAATAATTCTAAAATCATATATGCTTCATCTGGAACTTCAAAAGGTGCTTTAACCCCATACTTACTAGCTTTTTCGAATCTAAACTTAGGATAATAATTTTCATGTCCTAGTACAACTATTGATTTATATCCTAATTCTCTAGCTCTTTCTATTGCCTTATTCATAAGGTTTTTACCTATACCAGACTTTTGATATTCAGGTAATACAGCTAAAGGAGCTAATGCTAAAGTTTCATAAGATGTACTTTTTGCTTTAATTAATGCTTTTGTTAAAAGCACATATCCTAATATTTTATTTTCATCTTCTGCTATTAAGGATAGCTCTTTTATGAATTCATTACTATTTCTTAATCTTCTAACTAAATTATGTTCATCCTTATCTGAGAATTCAGCAGTTTTAAAGCTTTCTTCTACTACTTTTTCAACTTCATTATAGTCTTTTATTTCTTCTTCTCTTATAGTTAACATTTTACACCTCTAATTTCATAACTAGTTCACCATTTCTATCAGGCTCACCATTAAATTCAAATCCAAACTTTTTATATAAATCTATTGCAACAGTATTATTTTCATAAATACTTAAATATATTTCACTACACTTATATTCTTTAGCAATCTTATTAATTATAGATTGAAGAGACACCTTTCCATATCCATTTCCCTGAAAATTTTCTCCTATCATAAATCTATCAAGCCAGACCCTACCCAAGCTGCCTTCATTCACAAAACATACATAGCAAATCCTATAATCCTATTATTATCGTATATGCCTACTGGCCTCCATAAAGATAGTTCCTTGGCTTCATCTAAACACTCACTGACTGTTTCAATAAAACCTTCCTTGATTTCTTTCACTTTTAAGTTTATAGCTTCATTATAATTGTAGCTATCAATATTTTTAAATTTTAAATTCATTCTTCACCTCATTTCTTTAAATTTATAACACTAGTATATCAAATAAAATTAAATATTATATTAAATTTATAAAAAGCATGTAGTTTGCTAAAAGTAAACTTACTCTTAACTTGCAAACTACATGCTGATTTCAAATATATTTTAGTCCAATTTTACTATAACTTTAAAAGCTATCTTCTAAAAAACTTTTCTTATCTATCTAAATCTCTTTATAACTATATTAGTTTTTATAATTTATATTAATTAAAACAATAGCTATTAAGATTATTATAAAACATGTAAATATCCCAATATCTAATGAAGCATTTGAAGCACTACCTATTATTGGATTTATAATAGCAGAAACTACACTTCCAATTATAGAGTAAATTGATAATATAGTAGCCCTATCTGCAATCTTTATAGATTTATTTTGTATATCCATAAAAATAGGTTCTATAAAGCCCATACTTGTTGATATTACAACAATTGAAATAAAGGCTAAAATTGGATTTTTTATTAGTACTAAAGATAATGAACTAATTAATATACATATCATAAATAATAGTATTGATTTTCTTTGTCCTATCTGTCTTGTTATTTTATAAGATTTTACAGATATTAGCCCTATAATTTGAATTCCAGCTAACATGATTCCAAAATACTTAATATCTATACCACTTCTTATATATATTCCTTGATTCAAAAATACTGTTATACTTTGGACAACCTCTGCAACTAAAGCAATCCCTAAAATTAAAACTATGATTTCCTTATTGCTAATTGCTTCCTTAATATTAAAGAGTATTCCATTACTTTTCTTACTTTCTCCCTTAACATCTAAAAGAAAAAGAGAAATAATAAATGCTAAAGCATAAGGTATTATAGTGTAATAAGCTGAAAGATCTATTGAAATATTAATAATAAATGTTGATATAACTGAACCTAATAAAAAGCCAACATTTGAAAAAAATCCATACCTTGCAAAAGCTTTTTCACTATTATCATTTTTATCTAATGATAAGTACAATACTGTAGAATCACAACCTGATAATCCTGATATAGCAGTTGCTAGTAAAAATCTTTCTAATAAAAACATATAAAAGGAATCAGCCTTAAAAAATACAATCTTAGATATAAAGAAAATTAAATTAGATAATACTAATGTTTTCTTATAACCATACTTATCTGCAAATATTCCCCAAGGTATCTCTAATAGTATTATTAATATCATATATATAGACTCAATTAAAAATATTTGAGAAATAGATACTCCCCTATTTTCCCTATATATAGTTGCTACTGGAGCATAAAATACTAAGCCTTGTAAAAAGACTATAATATTTAATAAATATATATTTATTCTTTTATTCAATTTAACAAACCTCCTAAAAACATAACAAATAAACCTTATAAAAAGGTTAACAAAATAATTTTAGGATCTTGTTAAATCGGTCTAAACATATATATTACCTCCAATAATTATAATTCTATTATATTATTAAAAAATAAAAATAGAAAGTGAATAAGTTCACTTTCTATTTTAGTATATCAACAATATTAAAGTTACATTAGTTAATTTTAATATTTATAATGTATAGCATCCTTATACTCGTTATAAATATTTCTATTTAGCTCATCACCACCATCAATATTAGCACTATAGAATATTGGTGGCTTACTTATTCCTTTATCAATTAATTTTTGCGTTACTTCAGCAATTATTGAATTCATTATTGTAGCTGCAATAACAGTAGATGACGGACTAACCTTTTGATTTAACCCATCTAATTCTACACAAGCATCGCCTATATCTCCATGGTTATCTATAACTATATCACACACCTCATATAAATTCTTACCGCACGGATGTCTAGATATAACAGTTTTAGAATATTCTAAGTTTGTTATACAAATAACAGATACTTTTCTTCTCTTTGCCTCTAATGCAATTTCAATAGAAACAGGATTTCTACCTGAAACTGAATGAACTATTAGTATGTCCCCTTCTTTCATAGGTACATTTTTACATATAGTTTCTCCATAACCTACTAATCTTTCCATATTACTTGTCATTGTAATTGGTGATGTATCAAGCATAAGAGATTTTGCAAAAATAGGATTTATTAATACTAATCCTCCAGCTCTATAATATAACTCTTCAGTAATTATTCCTGCATGTGAGGCTCCAAATACAAATATAGATTTTTTATTTAATATCGTATTTACTAATATATCAACAGCTTTACCCATAGAATTATCTTCTTTGTGCTCTACTT
Organism: Clostridium sp.; assembly: GCA_018372555.1. Classification (GTDB taxonomy): domain Bacteria; phylum Bacillota; class Clostridia; order Clostridiales; family Clostridiaceae; genus Clostridium. The sequence continues at coordinate 20,228 of JAHAIU010000017.1, read as the reverse complement.
CATTAAGTATCTCTCTTATTCTATTAAAATATTTAAATTCCATAAAACCCTCCTATAATAAATTTGAAAGATGCATTTTCAAGCCACTACTATAACAGATTTTTTTGTGGTTTTATCTATGATTTTTATAGTATCTATTTCATTTTTATTTAACTATTTATAACAAAACAATACAGTCTACTACTTCCAATAGATAAACTTATTTCATTACTCTCTACGTCCATTTCCTCTTTGCTCCAATCTATATCATACTTTTCAATTTTTTTAATTTTATTATCAAATGTCAATTTTAAATTTGCATCAGCAACCATATCACAATTTCCTACTATAAAAACATATTTATTTTCTGATAATTGATAACCAGCTGCATCACAATCTTTACTAATAAATTCAATATATTTATTATCAATAAAATCAGAGCTAATTATATATCCTTGTATATTTTTTCTAAAGTTTAAAGCTTTTTTAGCATAGTTATGAATTTCTCCTGCCTCTTCTGTTAATCTAGTTGTTATTCCCATCCATAATATATTTCCTAAAACTATAGCTCTTTGCATATCTTTAAAGAAATATTTATATCTCTTATCTTCATCTGGCTCCCAACCTCTAGGATTAACCATATTAACTTGAACAAATTCAGGGAATGTATATTTAAATACATTATAAAATTCATCATACTCTGCACCATTCCATGTTAAATTCCCCCATGTATAGCTACCATAAATATCCCCACAGTTTTCTGTCATTATATATGAATTTGGATTGTGTTTTCTTAGTCTTCCTAATAATTCTTTTAGTACATAAATATTTCCATTATTAAAATCGCCAATGTCTTCATGACTATGCTCTTTATTATAGCAAGGCAAAGGTTCAGCTGAAGCAAGTTGATCAAGATAAATTCCATCACATCCATAAGCCTTTACTGTAAATTCTGCAGTATCTAACAAAAAATCTCTCCATAACTTATCTGATGGGCAATTTACCGTAAACTTAGCTGGACCATATGTTTCATAAATCATCTCTTCATTTTCATTTAAAATAGCCATTTTTTCACCAAGAGTTTTATGGAAATTTGATTCAACATCAAAAATTCTAGCATTTATATATAATGTAGATTGTCCACCATTATTTCTTACATATTCAAGACCTCTTCTAAACTCCATTGCTGATCCAAGCTCCATATCAGGATAATATTCTGGGTAATAAGAATCAAATCCTGTTCTATTCCAGCTTGCTAAAAACATATGATTAACTCCAAGCTCTTTTCCTTTTTCATATAAATATGGAATTTTATCAAATGTATTTTCTATTTTTCCGTTTCTTTTGAAGTTATAACATTGATTTAAAGCATACTGTTCATTTAAATAATCTGGATTATGATCAAAATCTAAATATTTTTCAATGTAGTTTCTATATATTTTTGAGCCATAATGCCAATCTTTATCTGTAATTGCAATAATATAATCTCCAGTACTATACTTTTCTCCCTTAGTTATTCTTTTATATTTTCTAAATCCAAAACCCATCCATGGATTATTTTCAAGTCCACTTGTTTCAGCAATTATTCCTGTTACAGGGAATCTTTCATCATGACTTCCTATATATAGTCCATTATTATCATCATAATAGTACATCCAACTCATTGAAGCTAACCCACAATAGTTGATTTCTCTTCTATAAATATCTTCAAACTTTACGCTACTGGCTCTCCAAAAATCTTTTTTATTTTTTCCGTAGCCTATTACAGGATTTATAGTTTTTTCACCTGCATGATGAGGATAAATTATGATATCGTCTTTATAACTTTCTCCAAGAAATATTCCTGATATATGTGGCATTAGAACTTCAGTTATATCTATGCTATCATCCAAGTTTTCAATATCCGCATTAATAACAATTCTATCTTCAATAGCTTCTATATATAAATTACAAAGAATATTTTTATTAGAAAACTTTTTAATTTTTATTTCTAATTTCTTTTCATTCCCTGATACCTCAACTTCTTCTGGGACTAATTTAAACTTATTTTTACCACTTATCCCATATAGCTCTATAATAGATTGATTTATATCTTTTTTTATATATTCATCACCAGTAATAGAATTTTTAATACTACTAAAGTTATTAGTATCACTTGAATACTGGCAAATAAATGTCTTTCCTATTAATCTCATAACACACCTCTAATATTAATATCCATACTTTGTATAATTATCAATTGCTTCACCATTAATTTTTGCTGCATTATCCATATGATTAGATATATACACACTAGGTTTAAGTCCTTTAGCTAGAAGTTTTTCTACAACAGTACTTTGTATAGCCCACATTATATAACTTGCAGAAATTCCACTTGCTGGACAAATTTTTTGACCAAACCCTTCAACTTCTACTAATGTATCACCATAATTACTGCAATTATCCAAATAATATTTACAAGCTTCAAAAAGTCTTAATCCACTTGGATGATCTGATTTAAGCTTACTAGAATACTCAACTGTTGTTATAGCTATAGTTAAGCAATCTAATTCATTTCCCTTAATTGCTAAGTCTACAGGGAAATATTTATATCCCGAAACTGAGCCTATCATAATAATATCACCAGCTAATATATTAGATCTTCCTATTACGAAATCTGCAAATCCAGGAATACTATCATAACCTACTGCACCCTTTGATACTGAAGCTCTATATCTTACTGGATTTTCTATTTCACATGTTATTTTTATTGGTTGAAGAGCCATCATACCACCTGTACGTCCAACCCCTTCAAACATAAGCATATGTCCTGTATCCATTATGTGCCATGCTGCACCCTTTTCTAGTCTATCTGCAATTTCCTCAGATATTTTTAGTATTTTTTCTTTTTGTGTATCTTCTATTTTTACTAATACTTTTTTCATTTCTTCAAAATACTTATCCATTAACATAACTCTATATCCTCCTATATTTAGATAAATTACTTAATACATCTTTATCACATTCAATATCTATATTGGCTTCTTTTAATAAAACATATAGCATTGCTCCTATTAAAGGATCATATTTTGGATCTTCATAATATAAATTGGGGCATTTTAACGATAGTTCATCTTTAAAAAATTTTATAAATAAATCTCCAATATTAGCAACTCCTCCTATTAATGAAACTGGTAATATTTCATTATTTAATCGTCTATTTAATATAGAAACTAATTCTACTAATTCTGATACAGCTTTCTTTAAAATATTAATTGCATCATTATCTTGTTCTTTTGCTGCCTGCGCAACAATTTTTGATATTTCTGCTACATCTTCTCTTCCAAATTCTTTTGAGTATATTATGTTTCTAATTTCAAATTCATTATCTATTTCAAACTTTTCTAGGCATAGTTCTCGTAACCTACTGTCTTTTATATTGTTATCATAATAATATGCAAGCTTTTCAAGACACATAATTCCAATATGATATCCACTGCCTTTATCTCCAATTAAAGGACCCCATCCACCACTTACTACTTTTCTATTACTCTTTGATATTCCAATTGAAAAAGATCCTGTTCCACTTAAAACTACAATTCCATACGATTTTCCCATAGCTCCAAAAAAAGCATTCTCTACATCTGATAGAAATTTAATATTTTTTATATTAATTTTTCTTTTTATTATATCTATACATTTTTCAAACCCTGGTATAAATAAACATATTAAATTTAAATCATTAACTGTTAATCCTGCTTTAGCCACGCATTTATTTATTCCTTCAATAACATTGTTAATAGCTTTTTCCTCATCTATAAATAAAGCATTAGTACCTGTACATTTATAACAGCTTAATATTTCTGCTTTTTCATTGAATATAAGAAAATCTGTTTTTGTTCCACCACCATCACAAACTAAAAAATTCCTCATATTATTCTCCCAATTTTAAATAGTAAATTTGGGATTCCTTTCGGCCTCCCAAATTCTAATTTTTATTCCTTGCTTAATATGTCTTTTCCTTGATTATCTACTCTTTGTACAAACTCCTCTGGAGTAATAACTCCTGCCCAAAGTGATTCACACTCTTTCTCAAACATATTTTGAAATTCTGATCCATTTATATTAACTGGATATGGAACAGCAGTTTCTAGAGCATCTACAAAATATTTATTATAGCTTTTTTCACTTACAAAGTTTGTTGTATCAACTTTATTTGATGCAGGTAACCCGAACTTCATATCAAGAGCTATTTGTTGGCCTTCTTTTCCTGATAAAAATTCAACTACACGCCAAGATAATTCTGGATTCTTTGCCCCTTCTGGTATAGTCCATGTATTTACAAATGAAGAAGATGTACTAACCCCATTAACAGATGGTATTGGTAATACAGTATATTCTGTTTTATTTGCATCTAAAGTTGAAGAAGTTGAAAGTGAACCTATTTGCATTGCAACTTTATTAGCCATAAATGCAGAATATTCATTATCACCAAATTGAGTTGCTTGTGCATTAGTTGGACAAACCTTATAAGTATTTGTTAAATCATACATAAATTGTACAGCTTTCTTTGTATTTTCATCTGTTGATAATACACTTAATTTCCCATCTTCTGAATATAATTTTCCTCCAAAGGCAGCTATATGAGCAAATGTTTGGTCGCTATAATTTTTCCAAAAATATCCCCATTGAGCATCTGCTCCTGAACCTTTAGTAAGTTGTTTTGATATTTCTACAAACTCATCCATTGTCCATGTATCACTTGGAACTTCAACGCCTGCATCTTTAAACATCTTTGTATTTATATACATTACTTTAGGAGTAACATCACGGCCTGCTGCATACATTTTTCCATCAACTGTTAAAGCATCTTTAACAACTGGATATAAAGAATCTTTATATTCTTGATCTGCTAAATCGTCTAATGGCATAACCATATTCTTTTTTGCATAACGTGGAACTTGATCCATTGCAAGCATCATTACGTCAGGTATTTCTCCACCAGCTAGCTTAGTAACCATAGTATCTGCATATTTATCACCAGAAACTGTAATAAATTCAAGTTTTATATCAGGATTTTTACTTTCAAAATCTTCTTTCATCTTTTGTAGATGTGCAAATTTAGTTATATCCCACCAAGTATAAACTTTTAATGTCTTTGGATTATCTGCACTAGCACTATCCTTTCCTTTATCAGAGCTACCACAACTTACGAGACCAATAGTCATTACTAATGATAGTAATACAACAATTGATTTTTTTAATAATTTTTTCATTAAAATCCCTCCATTTTATAATTTATATATTCAAAGAGTATATTGTTTTTCTCTTTGTTTTTACTAACTAATATATTTATTTCCCTCCAAAGCCTGAGTTCATTGTTGAAGCCATAAAGTATTTTTGGAATGCTAAGAATATAACTACAATAGGAATTATACTAAGAGTTGCACCAGCTAATAACACTGCCCAGTTAGGTTCACTTCCTTTAAGGTAATTTAATCCTACAGTAAGAGGAAGTTTATCATAATCATTTATAACTAACATTGGCCATAAAAATGAATTCCATACATTTCTAAAGGATAAAATGGCTGTTGTTGCTATTGCTGGTTTAGCATTTGGTAATACTATCTTAAAAAATATACCTATTTTAGAGCATCCATCTACTATTGCTGCATTTTCTAAATCCTTTGGAATACTTAAAAAATATTGCCTAAAGAAAAATATATTAAATGCATTTGATGCCGTAAACATACTCGATAAGAAAATTGCTGTAAAGCTATTGTATAAATTCATATCTACAATTATTTTATAATTTGGTATAAGAGTTACATGACTTGGTATCATCATTGTAGCTATAAACGCAAAGAATAATATGTTTCTACCTTTAAATTCAATTCTTGTTACTGCGTAAGCAGCTAAAGATGCTACTATAATCATGGCTATTGGTATAGTTATAGATAAGAAAATGGAGTTAAAAAGCATCTTATCAAAAGGTAAAACTTCCATTAATCTTTTATAATTTTCCAAAGTAAATTCAGTTGGAATAATATTTAAAGGATTTCCTGAATATAGCTGTTCAACAGGCTTAAAAGAAGACATAACAGCCCATATAAATGGATAAATCATTATTAAACTTAATATAATCATAAAAATGTGATATGATGTATTTCCAATTATTTTGCTTTTTCTTTTAGATATAATCACTTTATTCTCCCCCCTGTTCATTTCTAAATTTATATTGAATTAATGTTATTATCATAATAATTACAAAGAATATCCAAGCTATAGCTGATGCATATCCCATATTATAATTTCCAAAACCTTGCTCATAGATATAGTACATAATTGTACTAGTTGATCCTAAAGGACCACCATTTGTCATTATAAAAATTGACTCAAACATATTAAATGCTTCAATAACTAGTAAAATAATAACTACAAATGTTGTATTAGATAACATTGGTAATGTTATTTTGAAAAAGCTTTGAATCTTATTAGCTCCATCTACTTGTGCTGATTCATACAAGCTTTCAGGAATCGTTTGCAATCCTGCTAAAAACATTATCATATAATAACCACTCATCTGCCATACACGCATGATTATTAACGCCATCTTACTTGTCTCTGGACTATTCAGCCACATAGGTGGATTATTAAATCCTATTGCTGTTAGCAAATTATTTATTAATCCCATATCAGGATTAAATATCCATAGCCAAACCATACTAACTGCTATTGTAGAAGTTATACTTGGTAGAAATAATGCTACTCTATATGCTTTAGTCATCCTTCCCACTTTTTTATTTATAAGTAAAGCTAATAACAATGATATAACTAATACTATTGGCACTAAAAAAACTACAAAATATAATGTATTTCCAAAAAATTTATAAAAATATTCATCTTTTGTAAAAGCTCGTATAAAATTCTCCAATCCTATAAATTTAGGCTTAGTCATAAGGTCGTAATCAGTTAATGATAAATATAATGAATATATTATTGAACCAAAAGTAAATATTGAAAACCCTATTAAAGCTGGTGATATAAATAACCATCCTGTTAAGGCTTCCTTAGTTTTTAAAGACATTCTTTTTTTCTTTTTCAAATTATATTTCGAATCTAGCTCCATCTTCACCTTCTCAACACCTCTCTTAGATAGAAAACTATAAAAGTTAACATATCGTATATTTTTTATCTATAAATTTATTTTAAATACTAACATTAAAATAATGTAATGAATAATCTAATCTATATATAAGGCATATTTTTCACCAAAATATTTATATGTTATTCCTCTTTCCTTAACATAATCAGTAGGAAAATGTGTTATCTAAATTACTGTAAATTGAGTTAAACTAACACTCTAACTCATTAGATATGAAACAAACATAATACCACAAGAATATAGAATTGACTGTATAAATAAAACATAATTATCTTTGCCCTTACATTCCACTAAGTGTGGAGTTTGAATCAATTACATAAATCACTAAAATAAATATAATATCTTTTATAAGAATCTCTCATCTATTAATTAATTTCCATCTATATATTTATCTCCTTCACATATAACCCTTATTATTCTTTCTGAAACATCCCTTATTAATTTCTTTGAATCATTGATACTCTCTTCCAGTGTCATAGGCTTATTTACTATACTAAAAATGCTTGTAAAGCCATGCTTATAAAGTTCATCATATCCTTCGCCAATCTCCCCGCAAATAGCTATTACAGGAAGTCCATTTTTTTTTGCTTCTTTTGCAACTCCATATGGAGCTTTACCAAACTTTGTCTGAAAATCAATTCTTCCTTCTCCAGTAAATACTATATCTGCACTTTCGATCATTGTTGGTAGGTTTGTTTCGTTAATTACTATATCAATACCTCTTTCAAGTTTTGAACCTATTGCTAAAAAAGCTGCTCCACTACCACCAGCTGCTCCTGATCCTGGAATATTTAAAACATCTATATTGAATTCATTTTTTATTATTTTTGCATATTGATTTAATGACTCATCTAGTAATTTTATATCTTCATTACTGGCACCTTTTTGTGGCCCAAAAACATGAGAAGCTCCATTTAAACCACATAATGGATTATCTACATCACAAGCAACTTTTATATTACATTTTGAAATTCTCTTATTAAAATTTTTTTTATCAATACTATGTAATTCCTTTAAAGCTGCTCCCCCTTCTGGAATATCTCTACCTTCTTCATTTAGAAATCTTATCCCCAAGGCTCTTAACATTCCTGCTCCGCCATCATTTGTTCCACTTCCACCAATACCGACTATTATGTTTTTACATCCTCTTTCAATTGCATCATTAATTATCTGCCCTGTTCCATAAGTTGAAGTAATTAATGGATTAAGTTCATTACATCCCAATAAATTTATTCCAGAAGCTGCTGCCATTTCTATAATAGCTGTATTGCCATCACCAAGTATTCCATAGAAAGAATCTACTTCTCTTAATAATGGGTCACATACCCTTAGTTTTATTATTCTACCTCCTGTTGCGTCTACTAATGCTTGAACAGTACCTTCTCCACCATCTGCCATAGGAACCTTTACCACTTCTATATTTTTATTGTATCTTTTTATTCCCTCTTCAATACAATTGGCTACTTCCATTGCCGTTAAACTTCCCTTGTAAGAATCTGGGGCAATCACTACTTTCATATGCTCACCACCTTTTATGCTAATATTATCTACACTTAAAATAGTAAATGTTTACAGCACTCTAATCAATGTGTTTAAATTATAAGATTTTAATGATTTTTGCTGTGTTTTTTGTTTCCAATGCACAAAAAAATTGGTCTTATTATTGCTATATAAAAAAAAGAGATATTAGTTAATGAATTATTTATAAATCATCGCTAATATCTCTTTAATTTAAAATCTATATTACATAATAAAATTAATTGTCTTTATTCATTTTTATTAAATTATCTTCATATATAAGTATACCTAAATACAATTTAGCACATTCATAGGGTTGTGATAAATCTAATCCATATAAATCTTTAAATTTATTTAGCCTATACATTACTGTATTTCTATGCATGTACATCGATTTAGCAGTATCACCTATTTTCATATTATTTGTAAAGTATACTTTTATAGTTCTTAAAAGTTCTTTAGTTGCTTTATTTTTTTCACTAAACACATTAATATATTTGCTAAGATACACTTTTTTACTTTCATTAGATAATCCATTTATAAGTAATCTAATCTCGTAATCTCTCATATATATCACTTTTTCAGTTGTATCCTTTGGAATAATAGAGTCTATTACACTCATACTAGAGTATACATTATGATAATCAACTAAACTTTTACATTCTTCACCTATTATGAAATAATACTTTATTCTTTCATCTAAATTATATTCTAATTCAAAAAGTAATTTTTTTATTATTTCATCAACATTATTACAACTATTCAATAATACGAGTTTCTCATTATTTATATTTAATATTTCATTATTAAATATATCTCTAAATAAAATCTCAATCTTCTGATAATTTAACTGATTAGAATCAAAGACTTTTAAAAATATCATTCTTCTCGGAACTTCCAAATCTATTTCTAATAATTTTGCTCTTGAAATGTAATAATCCATATCTTTAACATCATTATCCTGAATTATATCTTTAAAAAATTCTTTTCTAATATTAATTTTAGATGCCTTAGCTATTCGACTATCCATTTCATTAATAATCATTTCCACTAACTCTTTTACTAATGGTCCATATGGAATAACTTCTTCAGCTGTACCTGTAATTCCAATTACCCCAATCACTCTATTATTATAAGTAATTGGCATATTCACCCCACTTTTACTTCCTCTATACATATGCTGATTTTCTTTTGTAATAACTATATTTCTATTACTACTAGCACAAATTCTTGCTCCTTCATGATAGGTACCTTCTCTCTTCCTATTGCTTGATGTAATTATTACCCCATCCGTTCCTATAATATTTACATCCTTATTAAATATAGGTGTTAATCTATTTAATATTCTTTTACATAACTCATAATTTAGCACAATATTTTCCCCCATAATAATAGTAAAATATAAATAATTAATATTAGTTAAAAATATGAATAAACTGTCTAATAAATTATATCTATTCTATAGATTATTGCTTACTTTTATTATTAAAATATATCTTAACTAAATAAAAATTAATCTATAAAATCATATATTTAAATTCTAATTATTTTATTAATTAAATTTAAATAACATCATAATTTCATATTAGCAAAATAGCAAAACGTTTTCAATGCAGTAAGATTTTATATATCTTTTGTCTATGTAAAATATAATAACATTTTTATAAAATAATATATTACTTTATAAAAATGTTACTATAAAAAATAAAGCTACCTATTTGATAACTCTATTTTAAGCCTAAAACTTTATCCTTGCAAAATATATTTCTTTCTTTTTATATAAGAAGAAAATCATTAAGCCTGGAAAAACTAATCCAATTATTGAGAACAAAGTAAAAGCTCCAGTTATTATTGAGAATAATAATGATAAAACTTCTATTCCAATGAATATATAAGCTCCTATATACTTTTTGAACAATATTAATATTATAGATACTGTTAATATTAACGAAATAACTAATGTTACACCTAATTGAGCTGTAGTAATTTCTGATATTGTTCCAGCCTCTGCTAACATTCTAGCAATTTCATCCTTCATAACAATATTAATTAATACACTAAGCATAGTGAATGCTTGTCCTATAAGATATAATACTGACATAGTTATAATTCCAGCACCTAATTTTTGATTATTTTCTACTATTTCCATTTTCCATCTCCCCTTTTTTTGAAAATTTAATTTAATAATATCATTTCCAAAAATTAAAATCAATTTGATTTTTATTCATAAATGTATAATATTTACGCAAGAATAGGTTTTATTAAATTTTCTTACTATTAATTAATTTTATCCATTTTTCAGTTTCTCTTGCTATATCATTACTACCTAAAATGGCTTAGATAACTGAATATCCATCTATATTATATTCTTTAAATATATCTATATTATTTAAAGTAATTCCACCTATAACTACTATAGGCAAATTTACATTTCTCTTAATATTATTAAGCTCATCAAAAGATACTACTACAGCATTAGATTTAGTTGATGTAAATAACTACTTTACAGTTATCTTTGCTACTTCTTCGATCTTTTTTGAATCTAAATTGAATATATTATTCATAAGTTCAGCTTTGAAACTTCCTATTCCGTTACAGTTTTTTGATGCAAGCTCACCTGCTACTCCCATAGAAAGTACTCCCATAGATACAGCTTCTATATTTATCCCCTCAGCACCTAAAAATGAAACAATAAGACTTCCTATCATGTACCCAGACCCAGCTCCAGTAACTTTTTTAAGAAGCTCACTACCATTTTCTATTTTTATAATTTTACTTCCATCACTAATAAAATCAATTTTTCCAGTAGCAACTATAATAGTTTTCATTTTTTAGCTATTTCTTTTACTATATTAGAAATATTCTCATAACTATAGCTCATTAAAGGACTTGCTCCTATAGCAAGTGTAATATTGGCACAATCATTTATAGTTACTTCATTAGTATAATGAAGTACTAGAGGATTAACTTCCTTAACTTTTTCTATTAATTCAAACATATTCATACTTATTCCTTATTCCATAAACTTATAAAAATGATTTACCGGACCTACTCCCTTACCTATATCAAAACTATTTTTAATAGCATTAGTGATATATTCCTTACCTAACTCCACTGCTCTTTCTATATCATTACCTAAAGCTAAGTAGGAAGTTATAGCTGATGATAATGTACATCCCGTTCCATGAGTATTTTTATTATTTAGCCTTTCTGACTTTAGTTCCTTATAGACATCTTTACCAACTAATATATCAATTGCTTCACCTTCTAAATGTCCACCCTTCATTAATACATACTTAGGTCCAAGGTCTAATATTTTTTCCCCAGCTTCTTTCATATCTTTTAAAGTATTTATTTTTACTCCACTTATTTCTTCAGCTTCTAAAGTATTTGGCGTTAAAATATATGCCTTTGGAATAAGATTTTTAATTAAAGCATCCTTTGCTTCTGGCTTTAATAAGTAAAATCCACTTTTTGATATCATTACTGGATCTACAACTAAGTATTCAATATCGTATTGCCCTAAAGTCTCAACAATCTCATTAATTATTTCTGGATTAGAAACCATACCTATCTTAATAGCCTTAGGTTTTATATCTTCTATAACAACTTCTATTTGTTTTCTAATAATCTCCTTACTTAAGTCTTCTACCATAAATACACCTTCAGTGTTTTGAGCTGTTATTGCTGTAATCACACTCATTCCGTATGTACCAATAGCACTAAACGTCTTTAAATCTGCTTGAACTCCAGCTCCTCCTGAAGAGTCTGAACCTGCAATAGTTAATGTTGGTATTTTATATTTTTCCATTTGAAATCCTCCTAAAATTATAATAAAAAAAGCTATATCCTAAATTTGATATAGCTAGTAGTTACTAAATGGTGTTTTAATTTATACACTATTTAAAGCTTTCCTACGCTGGCATTATCCAGTTCAGGTAATTAGGGTTAATAATCTTAAGCTTATTTCTCAGCCTTATGGCACCCCTAGCTAAATATTTAATTTATATTTAATTTTACCATAATAATCTATAAATGTATATAATAACACATTCTAAAAGTAGTTTGTAATTTCAATTTTAAATGGATTAATATCATCTTATTTTATAATATTTTTTCTTTGTAATCGGACAAACTACTAAAGATAAATATCTTGGAGGTAACTAAAATGGATAATAATAAAAACAGACAAAAAGATAGACCAAAATCTAATGCAGAACTTAGAAAAATGTATTCAGAATCAGGAGCTGAAATTGGAATAGAAAATGGAATGAAAAAAGGCTCTCATTCAAACGGAAAAAAATTTACTAAGAGATCAAAGTTATCTCACAACAAATAAGATTAAGTTTAAAGCGTTATATATTATCACACTAAATTATTTGTTCAATAGATACAAAAAAGATGACTCCTGCCTATTATAGGAATCATCTTTTTTAATTATATTTAACAACTTTTATAAATAATAATATATTTCTAATATTAACTTTTTTATCTTACTCTAATATATAATTCAACAAAATTTAATAATTAACTATTCATTAAAAGCATAATTACAATGCCTCCAACTATTATCATTACTATGGTACTGCAAATAGATATAAAGTTTTTAATTTTTTTGTCTTCCTTTAATAATCTTTTAAGTAATAAATATATATTTATCCCAAGTATTCCACCTATAGTATTAGTAATAATATCAGTAATGTCTGTTGCACCTATTGCAAATACATATTGACTAACTTCAAATATTAATGATATCCCGCATAATATAATTATATTTTTAAGCATATTAGAATTTTTAAAGAATGTTTTAATATAAATTCCTAAAGGAATAAATAAAATCACATTTCCCCAAATATCTAATTGATTATAATTTTTATTGATTATATCATTAAAAGGTATCAAATTGATATTTCTATAAAAATATCTGCTACTACTAAATAACTCCATAGGAGAAACATATTTAAAAAGAATATTCCATATCAAAAATGAAACATAAAATATAAAGCTCGTTACAAATAAAATATTTATTATTTTCTTTTTCACTTAATATCACCTCATATGATCATGATATCAAAAGCATCTTAGAGTAATCTGATTAATTCCTTAAAATTTCTTAATATTATACTAAGAATAAATGATATAAACATTCTCTTAATAAGCTATTTTAAAGTGTCTTTAAAATTAATATCTTATAATTTATTTCTTCTAATTACTAGCTAACTTAAGAAATTTTTTCTTTCCTATTTTTAATACATCTTTATCTTTAATCTTAGTATCTAATGAATTAATTTTTTCTCCATTTAATTGGACTCCACCTTGATTTATTAATCTTGAGAACTCTTTTTTACTTGGTATGAATTTTTCTTTTATTAATAAATCTTGTATATCTCTCAATACTTCTCCATTACATATTAATCCTGGAATATTATCTGGTATTTCTTTTTTAGAAAAAGCTGTATTATAAAACTCTATAGCTTCCTTAACTTCATCCTCTAAATTGTATAAAGATGTTATTATCTTAGCTAAATCTAATTTTATATCTCTAGGATTTTCTCCTAATTTTAGTCTTTCTTTTATTTTCTCTATTTCATCAGGATGTTCATCTGTTGCTAATTCAAAGTATTTAATAATTAAACTATCTGGAACTTCCATAACCTTTTTAAACATTATATTTGCTGGCTCATTTACTCCAATGTAATTTCCTAAGCTCTTACTCATTTTTTCTATTCCATCTAGCCCTTCTAATATAGGCATAAACATAGCAATTTGCTGTTCTTGACCTACTGCCTTTTGAAGAGTTCTTCCCATTAATATATTGAAGGTTTGATCTGTTCCTCCAAGCTCTATATCATCCTCTAATGCAATGGAATCATAAGCTTGCATTAGTGGGTAAAAAAATTCATGAATTCCTATTGGTACATTATTCTTGTATCTTTTTTGAAAATCATCTCTTTCCATCATTCTAGCTACTGTAGTAGTTGCAGCTAACTTTAATACATCATCAAATTTCAATTTTGAAAGCCATTCACTATTAAATTTAACTTCAGTTTTATCTTTATCTAAAACTTTAAATATTTGATTTTTGTATGTTTCAGCATTTTTTAACACTTCTTCATCTGTTAATGCCTTTCTACCTTTAGCCTTCCCTGTTGGATCTCCAATCTTTCCAGTAAAATCTCCTATAACTATTACTGCCTTATGACCTAAGTCTTGCATTTGCTTTATTTTTCTTAAAACTACAGCATGACCTAAATGTATATCTGGTGCACTTGGATCAAGTCCTAACTTAATAATTAATGGCTTATCCTCTCTTAAAGACTTCTCAAGTTTTAACTTAAGCTCTTCTTCATTAACTATTAAACTTGCTCCCTTCTTAATAATTTTTAATTGTTCTTCTACTGATTTTTTCATTTTTAACACTCCTCTTATATTTAAAAATATAAGCAAGCTCTATAAGAATAATGTACAAAAGCTTTTTTGATAATTTAGAACTTAATTGATTTTTGAAAATAAAAAAACTCTCGCCCCTTATTTCTAAAGGACGAGAGATAAATTCTTCGTGTTACCACCTTAAGTTCATAGACAACTCACATTGCCTACCTTTTCGAGTACTCTAGATTACAAACTAGGTAATACTCTAGCACTATAACGTGTGCAAGGAATACGTCGCAGCCTACTAGGCGCTGTTGAATAATGAAAATTTAACAACTCCATTTGGTGTGAAGCTCAAAGATGTATTCATAATTAGCTTATCTTGCACCTCTCATCACCCGGTAACTTTCTGTAAGCTTACTAATTACTACTTGTTCTTATCATAGCTTGTATTATCTTATACTCCGAATTATTGCTAACTCTTAGTTATGCTTATTTATTAATATGGATTATAAGGCTTATTTTTATTATTGTCAATATTTTTATAATATTCTATAAACTAATAATCTATTTTCACTTTAATAGTTCTATCTTTTTTACTAATATCTAATGCCTTATTATTAATAATAAAGAATTTTTTCCCTTCTCCAATATATAGCTGTCTCCTCATAAATATATATTTTCTAAAATCTTTCCCTAGATAATCCTCTATATTACTTTGATGTACCGAAGGTTCAAATGAAATTAACCCATCATAAGGTATTATTTCGTATGGTAAATATTTTTCAAACCAAATTGTCTTATACTTACTCCAATAAGCTATATCATAAGTTTCTGTTTTTTCATCATAACTTAATTCTTCTAAAAATAAATTATCATTTATCCAGGTATCCTTTATGCTACTATCTGTATCTAAATTTAAATCTTCACTAAAATTTGCCCTTACAATAACTATCTTAGCTTTATTAAACTTATCTATAGCTAAATCTTTTAGAACGAAATTTTCAACCAGTCTAATTCCGTTGTCTAAAACTTCTTTTTCGTCATATGCTCCAAATATGCCCATTCTTTCAATATTTTCACCCTCTATACTAGGTATTAAATGTATACCTTCATTAAAGAAATTTCCATCATTCATTTGAATGGCTTTAACTTTATCTTCATCATCTGAAACAACTGAATAATCTAAATTTATAGCAAGTGGACTAATTCTTAAATTATTTACTATAAACTTAACACCATCTATTTCTATCTTATTCTCTTCTGGTTTAATATTTTTTACTTCTACAATTTTTGAATTATCTATATCTATAGTAACTTCTTTGCTTTCTCCATCTTCCCTAATCCTTAAATTAAATTCATCCTTATTTTCTCCAATTTTAAATATTTGAACACATAAGGTATCACCATTACCATCCTTTTCACTATATACACTTGAACCTGATGCAATCTCTCCATCCAAAACTTCTATATTTGATTTTGAACTTATATCTTCATACTCTTCATAAGTCTTATTTTCAAAAAGCTCCTCTTCTGGAATATTATCAGTTGGCACAAACTTCTCTATATAACTAATATTCCCCTTCATAAAAATAGAAACATATTTATTATCATAAACTACAGCTTCAATTGTAACTTCTTTTCCGTTTTTAAATTTAACTTTCTCATTAACTTCCTGAAGCTCTCCACTTTCATTAAGTTTTTCAACATAACTATAGTAACTAAAATAACTCTCATAACCAATAAGTTTCTTTATCATTGCTGATACTGAATTGAAATTAAAGACTAATATAAATGCCATTAATATTAACGCTACCTTTAAATACTTATTATTAAAATTCAACTTCTTCTTTATTTCTATTCTATCATTTTCTATATTATTTTTATTTAAAGCTCCCCTCATTAATTCTTCAAAATTATCGGGTGCCTTTATTTCCTCTTCTTTTAAATTCTTTAATTCCTTATCTAAGTCCATCATTTATATCACCACCTATATCTTTTCTTATTTTATTAAGGCCTTTGTTAATTCTAGACTTAACTGTTCCAAGTGGAATATCCATTATCTTAGATATTTCATCATAAGAATAATCTAAGTAGTATCTAAGCTTTATTACTTCTTTTTGATCTTTATTTAAGCTTTCAATAAGTGATTTTAAATAAATTTTATTTTCTGATTCTTTAAAGCCTTTTTCTTCTATAGGATAGAATAAATCTAATTCCTCATTTTTCTTCTTTAATAATTCCTTTTTACATAGGTTAACTAATATTTTCTTACTCCAGCTGTAAAAGGAATTTAATTTTCTTAAGTTTGGAATTTCCTTATATAAGACTATTATCATTTCTTGAAGAATATCTAAAGCATCATGTTCATTTTTCATATAAATATAAGCAAGCTTATAATAATTATCTTTTTCCTTCATAATTAATGATAATAATGCCTCTTTATCACCATTTCTAGCCTTCTTAACTTCTAGCTCCAAATCCGTCCCCCCTTAACCTTATCTCTATCCTTACATATGTAAGAGTAACATATAAAAGAAAAAGTTCCCTATTACTTAAATTTATTTTAAAGAATTTATATAATCTAGAGGTCTATAAATTACACTATCATTAGTTATATTAAGATTACCTTCTTTTACTCCTCCAATTGGATATATATATTTGTTATAGGCATTAATTATTTTTCCTTTTCCCTTATATAAAACCACATGGCCTGGAGTATAAATTAAATCTCCTGGCTGTAATTCTTCTTCACTAACTTCATACCCTTGTAATTCATCTTCTTGATCATAAGTAGAGTACCCTATTTCTACACCAGTAACTTCTCTATAAACCCAGTATGTTAATCCTGAACAATCAAAAGCTTGTTCCCCAACATAAGTTTCTTCACTTAAAGGATAGTAACTATCTCCATAATAAGTAATGAGTTCATTAAGTCTTTCCTCTGTCATTATTTCTCCTTTACCACCCCAAACATATTGAAGACCTATCTTTGATTCTGCTAATTCAATAACCTCACTTACTATGTGCTTTTCTTCCTCAGTCATATTAATTCCTTCATTTTTATACTTATCTCTTTTAATAAAACTGCTAAATATTAATATTACAGCACCTATACACACTAATATAGTAAAAGTTCTTTTACAATTTTTAAACCTTTTCATTTTCATATTAATATCTCCTTTACATCGTTTCTTACTATAAGTTTACATTACATACTCACTTTACTAATTACTTTTTGATTAAGAAATTATTAAAAAGCTTATGATATTTCATTAGTCATTACTATCTCTAATAAAAAGCTATCTTATCTTCAAATAAAAATTATAATTTAAGATTTATTTAAGGTTAACTTTATATAATTACTTCAGAAACTAAATTAATAGGAGGTATCTCATGGCTATAAAGTCCTTTCAAAGATATGAAAAGAAGTTTATTTTAAATGAAACTCAATATAAAAAACTTCTTCCAATTCTTTATGAATATATGAATGAAGATAAATTCTGTAAGAATGGAGAGAACTACAATATTTATAGTATTTATTATGATACTTTAGATAATCAAGTAATAAGACATTCAATTAATAAACCGTATTATAAGGAAAAACTTAGATTAAGAAGTTATAAAGCTCCTATAGAAGAAAATGATAAAGTCTTCCTAGAGCTTAAGAAAAAAATTAATGGAATAGTTAATAAAAGAAGAGCAACTCTAACTTTAAAAGAAGCTTATAAATTTTTAGAAGATAGAATCAGGCCTAAATCCTTAGACTTTCTAAATAATCAAGTTTTAGATGAAATAGAATACTATTTAAATAATAATGAGGTTTCTCCAAGGGTTTATATAAGCTATAGTAGAAAGGCTTTCTTTGGAAAAAATGATAAAGATTTTAGAATAACCTTTGATTCTAATATTTTAGGTAGAAGGGATAATCTATCTCTTCAACTTGGATTATACGGTGAAAATATTCTTCCTAGAGATTCTTATCTTATGGAAGTAAAAATATTAGGTGCAATTCCAATGTGGTTAAGTAAAACTATGTCTGAATTAGAAATATATAATACTCACTTTTCAAAGTACGGAAGTGAATATGTAAAATATTGTTTAAATAATAATTATAACTCAAGGAGGAAAAACATATGCTAGAGACAATAATATCATCAACTAACGGGGAATCATTTACTTTATTTAATGCTTTACTAATTATTCTATCTTCGATAGTTCTTGGCTTAATTATAAGCCTTGCCTATATAAAGACCCATAAAAGGGAGGGCTATGCCCCAAGCTTTACTGTAACATTAATTATGCTACCTGTAATTATATCAATAATAATTCTATTAGTAGGTAATAATGTTGCAAGAGCCTTTAGTTTGGCTGGAGCTTTTTCAATAATTCGTTTTAGAAGTGCTCCTGGAGATCCTAAAGATATAACATACGTATTTTTCACTTTAGCTGTAGGCCTTACTTGTGGTATGGGCTATATTGGATATGCATTTATATTTACTATAGTACTTTGTGCATTAACATTAATTTTAGATATAACTAAGTTTTCTATGCCTAAAACAAAGACATCTAAGCTTAAAATAACAATTCCAGAAGACTTAAACTATGATGGAATATTTGATGGAATTTTAAATAAATACACTGATTCTTGGTATATTGAAACTATTAAAACTAGAGACTTTGGCTCACTTTTTGAAATTCATTATATAGTTCAAATGAAACTTGATGTAAATCAAAAGAAATTTATAGATGAACTAAGAGTGAAAAACGGAAATTTAAATATTTCATTAAACTTTGCAGGATTTGAAGAAAAAGTTTATAGTTAAAATTTATTCTGTGGTAATAAACCATCTAAAAACTCAAGATTTTATTAATTATATTTTAAAATTTATAATTAGGAAAAAGGAGCTGTCACATCTGAAACAGCTCCTTTTCATATAGAATTATTCCCTTTAATACATTTACTCTTATAACTACAATTACTACAATCCTCACATATATAAATTGTTTTTCAATTTTATATTCTGTTTTAGATTTCTTGAATTTTATACCATCTACTTTTAGAGTCTTACCATTTTGACAAATAAACAAATCATTCCCAGAATCATAATCCATATTTTCTATCCTACCAATATCATTCTTATATTTTCTTGTTTTTGATATTTCATAATTAGATGGTTTAATAAATGCTATTTGATTATTATCCTCAATAAAT
>JAHAIU010000293.1 GCA_018372555.1 Clostridium sp. | reverse complement strand
TGCAATTGTTAATTATTAATTGCTAATTGTTAATTGAAAGAAAGGGTTTTTTTATGAACAAAATTTCTACTAAGCATTTTATATTATTTATATTAGGAACAGCTATTATATCTTGTAAAACATATTTATCTATTTTTGTAGATGTTGGGGGAAGAGCTACTTGGCTTGCTTCAATTATAGCCTCTCTTATTTTTACTGGATTACTTTTATTTATAATGAATATTTGTAAAAAAACTAATAACTTTAATATTGTAGATATTTATAAGGAATCTGCACCTAAATTTGTTAGTAGTATCTTTTTAATAATATTTGTCTTGGCGTTATTTCTAAATTCAATTGAAGCAGCAGCTGTAGAAGCTAATGTACTTCATTCAACATTGTTTATTGATACTCCTATTTGGTATGCATTAGCATTTTTTATAGTACCTTCATTATTTATATTTAGTAAAAAGATACGTACCCTTCTTATTTTTGTAATAATAAGTGTTTTTGTTTTAATAGTAAATGGAATTCTATTCTTCTTACTAACACAAAGTTATAAGGACATTAATAACTTACTACCTATATTAGGAGATAAATCACTTTCAAGCTTTATATATTCTGCTGTAATGATATTAGGAAGCTTATCTAGCTTTATGATATCTATGCCTTTCTTAAAATACATAGATAAAACAGAACATCTTAGGATTCATAGTTTATATGCTGGAGTAATATCATCAGCCTTTATTATTTTATCTTTTATAGGTATTATTACTGCCTTTGGTCCATTAAGAGCTGCTAATATATTTTACCCTGAGTTTGTATTAAGCCAAAGAATTGAAGTTGCAGGATTTTTAGAGTTTGGAGAATTGTTTTTTATAATTCAAACTGTAATAGGACTATTTATTAAATACACTTTAGCGACATATAGCATATTATTAATATGTGATAAACTTATAAAGAACAAAGCTATTTTCATTGGAATTTATACTTTTCTAGTGTTTGTTCTATCTTATTTCTTAGGATTAAATAACTATATTTTATATGAAATGCTTAAATATATTCAAATCATCAATGTAGTCGCTTTTATAATACTACCACTAATAACTTTTGTATTATATCACTTTAAGTTTACCCATAAAAAAGTAAGTAAAATGTAGATTAATAGCTAATTTTTTATCACAATATTTCTTGAATTATATTAATATTGTGATATAATTAATTTGAATATTTAAATGATTAGGAAAAATTTCGATAAGTTCTGTCCCTTAAAGTTCATAATTGCCTTAAGGAAGAAATATATCAAGTTTGTTCTTATGAATTTTAAGGAGGATTTATAAATGGAAGATAAGAAAATAATTTGTAAAGATTGCGGAAATGAATTTGTTTTCACTGTTGGAGAACAAGAATTCTACAAAGAAAAGGGATTTGATAACGATCCAGTTAGATGCCCTGACTGCAGAAGAGCTAGAAAAGCTCAAAACAATAGAAGATAATTTCTTCTTCCGAGTTAACCTTTCCTGGTTAACTCTATTTTTTTGTTTAAAAACATAATAAAATAACTATCTTATACACCTACGTATAACTTCATACATAATTATCTAAAATTTCTTAAAGCTCACCATATTAAGCCAGCCATACTCTTTCCACTAAATATCATAAGAATCCAGAATTTCTTAAAACTTACCAAGTATTATTATCGTTAAATTGCACAAGCTATAATTAGTATGGATATAGGAGGTAATAATTTTGAGTTTTTTTAAATCAATGTTTACTATTTTAGTATTAATAATACTTGTATCATTGCTTTTCAAATATTCTTTTTGGGTAGTTAATTCTATACTAATTCTGGCAACTTTATTATTCTTAGCAGATGTTTTCTATTTTAATAAAGTTATAACTAAATAAACTTCTCTTCTGCTTGCAATTACATTTTTAATACTAAGGGGCCATTGAAAAATGAAGAATATGACAGCCCCTTATATTTTTCTATAGAGCCCCTTTTATACTATTTTAAATATTTAACTAAGGAAGTTGCATCGTATAATCTTTTTATTTCTCCCTCTCGATGCATCCACTCTTGGCATAGATTAAAGTCTTCTTTTGTGTAATTACCATTGATTTCAAAATTAAAGTTTTTAAAGCTCTCTGCTACTTCTCTTTGAAATCCACAGCACTCCATAAAGTAATTAACTTTCTCTTCACTAGATGAGCTATTGAAAACTTCCGCTACTTCATTTACTGCTTTATGAAAGTTTTTAACTGCCTCTTCATTGTTATTATAAAAATCTTCATCAAAGCACCACATAACTAGATTTTTATCACTATTTCTTGAATCCCAAATAACTTTACCACCATTATTAACTACTTTAGATACAAAGGGCTCAATTGCAACTAATGCATCTATTTCTCCACTGTCTAATGCCTGAATTCTATCATAAGTATTATTAATCCAAACTATTTTAGGATTCTTTATAATATATTTTAAATCATTTTCTAAAAATAATCTAAATAATCCACTTCTATTAACTCCAACCCTAATTTCATTTAAATCCTCAGGTAAATCTTTACCACCAACTAAGTTTATAGTTCTTGTTAGATTAGAGGTTATAACTGCTTTCTTTCCCTTTTCAAGCATATAAAAGAAAAACGTTGTATCTCCCATCATCGCATCTGATCTACCTTCTAAGAACTCAACATTCCCTTTAAAGAAAAAGTCTTCATCTAAATATAAGTTCATATCTATATTATACTTTTTAAATATCCCTTGCTTATCTGCCAATATTGAAGTTAAGCTTAGTGGATTCTTCTTTATTAAATTTAAGTTTATCTTTACCATAATTTCCTCCCTTGTAATAAAATGCGAATATAACTGCAAAGATAAATTGACTGCTCGTAAGACAAATTGCTACAAAAATAAGTTCTAAGGCTCGTAAAAACTACTAAGCCAAGAGTTTTGGTAAAACTCGCATGCGCTCAGACAAACCAACAACTCTAAGGCCTAGTAGCTTTTACTTCCAATATGAACATCTACTTCAGACAAGCTTCAGTAGATGGGCTTTCATACTAAGTTCAGTTATCGTTTCACTCAACTTCACTAAGTATTCAATGCCTAATATTTAGCCATCTGCTTACTTCACCATCAATTTATCTTTGCTAGTAATTCAGCATTTAAAATATTTTAAGCTATTACACTAATTTTTATTGAAATTCAGCTCGTCTGAATTTCTTCCTTTAGTAGGCTCACATCCCCAAGTTTAAATTGCTTAAGAAGTTTTTAACATTAATGATATGTAT
>JAHAIU010000292.1 GCA_018372555.1 Clostridium sp. | reverse complement strand
ACCACTTCCATTAGAACCTTGATTGAATGGAAGAAAATATGTGTTTTCACCATTTAATCTTGTAGTCATGTGTACTTCAAATAAATCTACTGCAAAGTGAACTAATACCCTGTTTCTAAAATCAAATATAGTATCTTTACTTGCTCTATCGAACTTGTACTGATTAATAGCATTATGTATAGTTTGTCCAGTAAACTGGCATTTAAGCTCCATTGATACAACAGGAATACCATTTAAAAATAACACTATATCAATGCTGTTTTCATTAAATACTGAATAATGTAACTGTCTTGTACAGTGCAATATATTCTCATCATATAATTTAACTCTTTCCATATTATCAGTATTAGCTGGCTTAAAATAAACTACATCAAACTTGATACCCCTATCCTTGAATCCACGTCTTAAAATAGCTAGTAATCCATTTGTTTTAACTTCCTTGCAAAAACGCTTGATAAAACTTTCTTCACTAGCTGAACCATATATGGTCACATAACGTTCCCACTTCTTAGGCTGAGTTTTCTTAATAAAATCAATAAGAGTATCAACATCAATAGCAAGTTCTCTGTTAAAGTTCTTAGGATTACCTTTTACATATCCACCTTTAGTTATAAGATAATCTTCTATTGCTTCCTCAAAGGCTTTTTCCTTTAACTCCTCTTCATTCATTACTATTGCACCTCCCTCTTTCCTGTTACACATTCATATATTAGTGATTTTTTGTATTCTGTTAGCTTATCTATTACTTTTTCTTTGTTTGAGATTAGTTTGTCTATTGCTGAGCATTTTTTATCTAGGTAATCTGCTATTTCTTGTTGCTCTTCTATTAATGGTAACGTATATGAAAACTCTTTAAATTTTTCTTGATACAAGTGAATTATTGTACTATTTCCTGTCTTTGTACTTTCAAACCACATCCAAAATGCTCTAGATAATAATATATAATACATAAATCTTGTTATATAAGTATTAGTTTTTATAGGTCTTATTAATAAAATTCCTCCATTTAATGATGCCTTTCCATCTAAAGTCGAAACAATTGCAACTTTTCCTATTGTTCCATCCTTTGTTATTAATAAATCACCATTTTTTATTTGGATTTGTTTTGCTTCATCATAGCGTTCTTCCGTAATATGAACACAAGTATTCCAGTCAATCAATCCATTCTTAAAATCTGTACCTGTTATTAGATAAGGTCCTTCTTCCTTATATTCAGCTGAAGTTAACCCTTGCCATCCAATACGTCCATTTAAATTACATAAATGTTTTACTTTCATTACTTTCCAATGCTCAGGAATCTCACCAATCCACTCAACTCCACTATCTTTCATCTTCACATCAGGATTTAATCCTTTTGTAACAGCTTCAGTTATAACACTCTGCTTGTATTCTTTTAGCTTTTCTATTACTTGTTTTTCTTTTTCTATTGTTTGATCTATCTTATTGCATTTATTATCAAGATAATCTGCTATTGCTTTTTGTTTCTGCTGTTGAGGTAATACAATTTGTTCATCTGCTAGCATTGATGTTAAATCCAAATTTTGAATTCCTGTTGTTTGCTTTATATATTGTTTTGTAATTCCTTGTTGATAAAATGCTACTAAAACATATTCTATAAACTTAGGAAAATTATTTTTGTGAACACGTAACCTATCCATAAAGTTTGCATATAACGCATTCATTGGTAAGTCATATAAGATAGTCCTACCAACAGGAGTTGTTTCTCCTCCTCCTGATTTTTCAACTAAAATATCTCCTTGTTTTAGTTCTAATCTTCTTATTACATCTGTGTTATAATTTCTTTTTGTGAACTCAATTTCTGTCTTTATTTTTAATTTAGAATAATCAAAATCAGCTATTCTTATGCATATTCTGTCATTTTCATCACCTTTTGCTTCTTCCCCCCAAGCTCCACCTGCTCTATCAGAAAAAGCTCTTTTTAGTGTTTTTACTTTCCAATCTTCAGGAATATCACCAATCCACTCAACTCCACTATCCTTCATCTTCCTAGTCATTAAATATTTCCTCCAACACACCATCTAAATCCATCTCTATTTCCTTTATCTCAATCTCAAGTTCTTGTGCTGGCTTTGGTGGTACATATTGATAGAAATATCTTGTGAATGGAATTTCATATCCTATCTTAGTTTTCTTTTCATCTATCCATGCGTCAGGTGCAAAAGGTAATACTTCTCTCTTGAAATATTCTTGTATATCTTCTTTAAGTGGAACATTTTCAGTATCTCTTAAAGATGCATCTGCAACAGGCTTACCTTTCTTTAACTCTGGTGTACCATCTTCATTAAGCTTTGGTCTTTCAACTACTATTTTGGAATATCCAAAGTCCTCATTATCAAATATCTTGCTTATTTCACTTTCCTTAAATTCGCCATATAATTTAGTAATCTCATCTATATAATGCTTTGGAATATCGTTTCTCTTATTACCTAATGACTTTCTTCTCTTTTCATATAATTCATTAGCATTTATAAGCTGAACCTTACCTTTTCTATACTCAGGTTTCTTATTAGATAGTACCCATATATAAGTAGCAATTCCTGTATTGTAGAATATATCATTAGGAAGAGCTATTATAGCTTCTAATAAATCATTTTCTAATATATATCTTCTTATCTCAGATGGTCCGCTTCCTGCATCCCCTGTAAATAAAGGTGAACCATTATGTATTATTGCTATTCTTGAACCTTGAGGTTTCATTTTAGCTATAGCTGTTTCTAAAAATAACATTTGACCATCACCAACAGCTGGCAGACCTGCTCCAAAACGTCCTGCAAATCCAAGTTTAGCTTCAGTTTCAACTGCTTTCTTATCATTTTTCCACTCACGACCAAAAGGTGGATTTGATAAAATATAGTCATACTTATCCTCTTTAAATTTATCATCAGATAAAGTATTACCATTCTTTATATTATTGGCATTTGCTCCCTTAATTAGCATATCTGCTTTACAGATAGCGTAAGTCTGGTCATTTATTTCTTGTCCAAAAGCTATAAGCTCTGCATCCTTATTAAGTTTCTTTAAATAATCTTCTGCAACTGATAACATTCCTCCAGTACCACATGCTGGGTCATATATTGTCTTAGCAATATTTCCTGTTAAAAGGTCACTATCATTGTAAAATAATATGTTTACCATAAGCTCTATAACTTCACGAGGAGTATAATGCTGTCCTGCATCTTCATTATGTGCTTCTGAAAATCTTCTTATTATTTCTTCAAATATATACCCCATTTCAAGATTAGATATCTTACTTGGGTGTAAATCTGCATTAG
>JAHAIU010000291.1 GCA_018372555.1 Clostridium sp. | reverse complement strand
TTATTTAAAAACAAAACTAGCTCTTCAGGAACTAATGACAATGAAACTGAAAATAAATCAAGTAGCTTACAAAATGAAATGAAAAATGCAAATGCTAATTCTAATGCAAATATTGATAAAAATATAAATTCTTCAGATAAGAATAACAATAAGCAGGATTTACAATCAGAAATGAATAATGATAAAAAGTCAAATGAAAAAGACTTTAATAATTCTAATATTGAAAATAGTGCTAAATTACATGATGATATGAAAAATTTAGGTGTAGAAACTACTGAAACACTTCAAGATGAAATGAATGGATTAAATAATAAAAATAATGATAATCTGAAATTAAATGAAGAAATGAATAAAGAAACAAGTAAAAGTAATAGTCCAAATTTACAAGAAGAAATGAGTAAAGAAGCAAATAGAAATACAATTCCGAATTTACAAGAAGAAATGAAAGGTGCAGATAACATTAAAAATGATAACTCTTCACTTCAGGATGAAATGAAAAATGGAAGCCTTAATAATGATTTGAGAAGTCAGGTAAATAACTCACCAAATGAGAATTTACAATCAGAGATGAGTGGTAAAGAAGAATTAAGCTCAGGTGGAAAATTAAATGATGAAATGAATAGAAATATAAACGGAAATAGTGATTTTAGAAGTACAAATCCTAAGAGTAATCCTGTAAATGAAAGTATGGACAATAGAGAAAACAGTAATGTTAATACTGGGAATAATGCTTTTAATCAAGGATCATTTAGACAAGTAAATACAAAAGAAAATTTTGCAACTCGCAAGAGTAGGGAAATAAAACAAGCTTATAAACTAGGTCAAAGTGCAACGGAAAGATTTAATATACCTAAGAATTATAAAAATTTAAAAGATAAGAAAAATAATAAAATGAAGGGAGATAATTAGAGATGCAATATAATATTCCAAAAGAAATTTCTACAGAAATGAAGTTTACATCAAAGATTTATCTGTTTGATTTTGCAATGCTCTTAGTAGCATTGATTTTTGCTACTATATTTAGTGGATTGGTTTATCCTAGTTTAAGAGTTCTTTTTTATATATTTGTTGCGATATCAACTATATTTTTAGTTAATAAGAGTATTATAAACCCTAAAAAAAGGAATTTCCAAACAGTTTATCTTGCTTTGGTGAGAGATAAAAAAGTTTATGTAGCAGAAAAAGTTGAATAAAATATTTTAGCAGCTATGAAGTTACTGAATAGCAGATAAGATGTTTTATTCAACTTAATTTAATTTAAAAAGTGTCCCCGGGGGACACTTTTTTATATTCAAATGAGGTGATATTTTGAAAAAGTTTGAAAATATTAAAATTGTAAATAAAAAAGAAAAAGTTAAACTTAGTAAAGAAGAAAAGGTTAAATTAAAAGAAGAAAAGACTAAAGAAAAAAAAGAGCTTAAAGAAAAGAAGAAAGAAAGTAAAAATACATTAATAAGCAATAGGGAAGTTTTACCGTTCTTAGATGTTGATGAAGATAATTTTTTTGTGACAAAACAAGGTTTTTTAAATTTATATCAAGTAAAGACTAGAGATGTATCAAATTTATCTGAATATGAAACTATGTTATATATATATAATTTTATACATTTTCTAAGAAATTATATTGATGATTTTAAGATTATAGCTATGAATTTTCCAGTAAATACAGTTAAGCAACAAGAATATTTGAATAAGAAATTAGAAGAAACCGATAATCAAAAATATATTGGATTTTTGGAAGAAAAGTTAAATGAACTTAAATTTTTAGAAACTCATAGAAACAATAAAGAATTTTTCTTAATGGTATTTATGAAAAATGAAGTTGATAAAGAAAATCTACTTAATAAGTTAAATCATATGCAGAATATATCAATCACTTTGAAAAATATAAATTTAGAGAAAAAAATGAAGATACTTTTTAAACTTAATAATATGAATACAAAGCTTATGTAAAAAATAGTTAAGAATATTCATAACAAATAAGGAGAGTGGAATTGTGAAAAAATTAGTAATAGCTGAAAAACCAAGTTTAGCAATGAATATAGTAAAAGCTTTAAATTCAAGCGAGAGTTTTGAGAGGAAAGATGGTTATTTTGAAAGTGAGAATTATATTATAAGTTTTGCTTTTGGTCATCTATTTAAGCCTTATGATATAGAAGAGTACACAGGTGAGGATAAGGGAACAAAGTGGAGAAATGATATACTTCCTTTTATTCCTAAAGAGTTTAAATTTAGTATAAAAGATGATGTCGGAGTTAAAAAACAATATAAGATTTTAGAAGAATTAATAAAAAGTAATAGAGTAGATGAAATAGTGGCTTGTGGTGATGCAGATCGAGAAGGTGAGGTTATTATTAGGCTTATAATAAATAATGTTTTTAATAATAATAGTATAAATAAAAAAGTAACTAGATTATGGTTGCCAGAGCAAACAACACAATCTATATTATATGGATTAAATAACTTAAAAGATATAGACACTTATAATAATCTTGCAAATGAAGGATTTACAAGGACATTTTTAGACTGGCTTGTAGGAGTTAATCTTACAAGATATGTTACTGTAAAATCTAAGCATTTATTTCCTGTAGGAAGGGTATTAGTACCTATAGTACAAGCTATATATGAGAGAGATAAAAGCATAGAGAACTTTGTTCCTGAAACATATTATCAAATTGAAAGTAATGAGAAAACTAATGATGAAATAATTAAATTAGTAGTTAAAGAACTTGCTTTTACTAAAAGTGAATTTATTAAGGCTAAGAGCTTTGCAGATGAACTGAATACTTATGAAGCTATAGTTATAAGTAAAGATACTAAAAAAGTTAAGAAACAACCTAATAAGTTATTTTCTTTAAGTAAACTTCAAAGTCTTTTAAGTAAAAAATATAAAATGACTTTTAAAGAAAGTTTAGAGTTAATTCAAAAACTATATGAAAAAGGGTTTGTAACATATCCTAGAACTAATACAGAATATCTAGCTGAAGCAGAAAAAGGGAAGGTAAAAGAAATAATAAATATTTTAAGTTCAGAAGGGTATAATTTAGAGTTTAAAGATAAGAAAACCGTATTTGATGATAGTAAGATAGAAAGTCATAGTGCCATTACCCCTACTGTAAAGATACCTAAAGAAGATGAATTAAAGGGTAAGATGTTAGATGTTTATAATACTATTAAAAATAGATTTATTTCAAATTTTTTAATAGAAGAAACATTGATTGATAGAACAATAATAAGAATAGAAGTTGGAGATTTAGAATTTTCATTAAAAGGAGATGTTATAGTTCAAAAAGGATTT
>JAHAIU010000290.1 GCA_018372555.1 Clostridium sp. | reverse complement strand
TCCTGTTGTTCCGGCAAAGGTTGAATATGGTTTAACTGAAGTTGGGAAGAAAATTATTCCTGTCTTACAATCCATGCATAATTATGGAGAAGAATATATCTTAGAAATGAATAATGAATAATTAAAAATTAATGAAGAAACTTCCTTAGGAGTTTTGAGAATAAAATTATTTTTGGTAATTTAAATCAAATACTTAAGTACTTAATTACATATAATTTTAGCAAGGCTGCCATTATAACAGCCTTGTTCTTTATATATTTATAGCTCTTTTCTGAACTACATATTTTCTTATGATAGTAAATAATCCATATCCTATTATACAACTTATTAAGTTTAATAAAATATAATCAATACTTATCCACCAAGGAAATAGTATCTTACATAATTCTAAAAATAATGCTATAAATAAATAGATTTTTAAATTTGATAAGAATGACTTATACTTTGAAGTTATTATTGGAATAAAAATTCCCATAGGTATTAATGATAAAAATAAAACTATTCGACGTTGTAATCTCATTATGTTTCCAAAATCTCCATCCATGCTACTTGTAATGATTGCGTATATAGTTCTAAAAGGAATAAAAGAATTAATACTAATTCCTGATTTAAATACTTCCATCCTAGAAATATAAAAATAAATAGGGACTAATACTATTAAGTAAATAAAAAATATCGAAAGCAATCCAAACTGTATATAATTCTTCTTTTGGTTTATACTACTATCACCTAACCAATTATCACTTCTAAAAATTTTTATTGCATATTCTAAAGATTCCTTTTCAGAAAATCCATCCTCTAGATGTTCTTTATATATTTCTGTAATATGATCTATATATTCTGCTTCTAATTCCTTTCTTTCCTTAACAGATAAATCTACTTTACTAACTGATTTTTTTACAAACTTATTAATCTCCTTCATAAATTCTCCTCCTTTTATAAAAATTTATTTACTAATGATGTTAACCTCTCAAAATCATTAACTTTTGAATTAAAGTATTCTCTTCCTTGGTCTGTAATTTTATAATATTTTCTTTTCACTTTGTTATTATCTTTTTCCACCCAATAATATTCTACATAACCATTATTATAAAATCTCTTTAATGCAGGATATAAAGTCCCTTCACCTAAGGTAATTTCACCATTAGAATTCTCCATAATTACTTTTGATATTTCATAAGTGTACATATCTTCTTTCGTCAGTAACGCCAATATTAATATGTCTATAAACCCTTTCAATAATTCTTTATCCATAATAACCCACCTCTACTAATATTATAAAACTAAAACACCTCGTAATACAAGGTATTTTATAAAAAAAGTAGTTTATGTAAAATACCAGTTAACTCCTTATCTTAATCTACTTATATATAATCCTCTGCAACCACTTCAAAATTATTGTAATAAAAAGGGGAAATTAAATGAGAAATTTTACTAAAATACTTTTACTTATGGGTATATCACTACTTTTGCTAACAGGTTGTAGCTCAACTAAAGAAGAAAAAAATATCGATAATTTCATTAACGAGTTAATATCTACAAAGACTTATGAAAATATTACTTCTTCTGATGATCCTGAAAAATTTGTAGATGAATCAAAGGAAATTTTTAAAGATTATTTAACAGAAGATGCCTTTGATACTTTAATGGCTAATAGAATACCTTATATTTATTATACTGTTATTAATAAGAATGGTATCACAGATACAACAGATATTAAAATAGTAAAAACTAAGGAAACAAAAAATGATACATATACTCATTATGAGTATGAAGTTTCTTACAAATTAGAAACAAGTGATGATTCCTTAGAAATGACAGATAATATGATTTTTAAAGTGATGAAAGATAATTCTTCTATTATTAGTGAGGTGAATTTATCAGATAAAACAAGTAGTATTTTCACTGAATATAAGCCTGTATCACAATAGAAAAAATTATTAAAACTAGTGTGTTTTGCATTAGAATTACAATAATGTTCGTAAATTTTATATTATTAATTAAGGGTTGCTTTCGCAACCCTTTACTCATCTCCGAAGACTTTTTTTCTTAATTCTAAACCAGCCTTTGTAACTGCTACTCCTCCAAGTGCTGTTTCCCTTAATGCTGCTGGTAAACTTCTACCTACCTTATACATTGCTGATAATGCATCATCGAAAGGAATTTTTGATTCTACTCCAGCCATAACTAAATCAGCTGTGCATAAGGCACTTATTGCTCCTGATGAATTTCTTTTTGCACAAGGAACTTCAACTAATCCTGCAACTGGATCACATACAAGTCCCATTACATTTTTAAATACTATTGCTCCAGCATCTAATGACATCTTTGGAGTTCCGCCCATCATTTCTACTACAGCACCTGCTGCCATAGCTGCTGCTGAACCACATTCTGCTTGGCAACCACCTTCTGCCCCTGCAAAAGTAGCATTTCTTCCAATTATCATTCCAATTGCTGAAGATGCAAATAAAGCTTTTATTAAATCTTCATCAGTTTTCTCAAGTCTTTCTCCTGCTGTTAAAATTACTGCTGGAATTATTCCACAAGATCCTGCTGTTGGGCAAGCTACTATTCTTCCCATCGAAGCATTTACTTCTGAAGATGATAAGGCCATTGCCATAGCTAAAATCATAGTATCTCCAGTTAAGGACTTACCACTTTTTAAATATTCTTGAAGCTTATAGCCATCTCCACCAATTAGCCCACTTACTGAATATACTGCTTTTTCTCTTGCTTCTGTTGCTCCATTCCTCATTACATCAAGAGTTTTCTTCATTTTTAAAAATAAATCTTCTCTTGAAACTTCTCTATCTTCCATTTCTCTTCTAATTGCATATTCGCTTAAAGAAATAGAATTTTCTTCGCAAATCTTAATTAACTCTTCTCCTGATCTTGCTATGTCCAAACTACTCACCATCCTCTATCTTGTTAATTAATATTACTTTTTCTATACCTTCAACCTTTTTAATTTCTTCAATTAACTCATCTGAAACCTTTCCATCTAACTCAAAAGTCATAGTAGCATTTTTTCCTTTTTGACTTCTTCCAAGTGTTAAGAAAGCTATGTTAACTTCACTATCATATAAAATATTAGTAACCTTTGCTACAGTCCCTGGTATATCCCTATGAGAGGTTATAATCGTTGAATATGCTCCAGTAAACTTAACTTCATTTCCGTTAATATTAACTATTTCAATATTTCCTCCGCCTATTGAAGAACCTATAATTTCACATTCATTACCATTCTTAAGCTTCATTAAAAACTTAACTGTATTAGGGTGGTAATCTCCTAAATCCACATCTTTAAAAGTAATTTTTATTC
>JAHAIU010000289.1 GCA_018372555.1 Clostridium sp. | reverse complement strand
TAAAATATTTTAAATGCTGAATTACTAGCAAAGATAAATTGACGGTGAAGTAAGCATATGGCGAAAAATTAGAAGTTCTTGGTGAAGTAAAAACTACTAAGCCTTAGAGTTGTTGGTTTGTCTGAGCGTATGCGAGTTTTACCAAAACTCTTGGCTTAGTAGTTTTACGAGCCTTAGAACTTATTTTTGCAGTCATTTGTCTTACGAGCCGTCAATTTATCTTTGCCGTTATATTCACATTAAAATCTAGACTATTTATTGATGCATAAATTAAATAAAAAATAGACTTATGTATAACGTAGCAGATCCGTTATACATAAGTCTTAACAATTACAAGATAACTTGTAATTAAAGTAAATCTAGCATGCTCCCTATTGCCTGATTGTTCTCAACTCAAGTAATTATAAGAAAAATATCGAATTTTGTCAATATGCTTCTTATTTTTTTGTTTCTTTATTTAAGACATCGTGTAGAGTTTATTACTGCTAGTACAGTTACTCCTACGTCAGCAATTACTGCTTCCCACATATTAGCCATTCCTAAGGCACCTAATCCTAATACTAACACCTTAACCACTAATGCTAATGTAATATTTTGCCATAATACTTTGTTAGTTTTTCTTGCTACTTTTATAGCATCTACTAAAGTCTTTGGATCATCTTTCATTAAAACTACATCTGCTGCTTCAATAGCTGCATCAGATCCTATTCCACCCATGGCAACACCTATATCTGCTCTTGCTAGAACTGGAGCATCATTTATACCATCACCAACAAATATTACTTTTCCTTCTGATTTTTTATTATTAATTATTTCTTCTAATTTTTCTACCTTATCTCCTGGTAATAACTCTGAATAAACTTTATCTAATCCAATAATGTCAGAAACTTTGTCTGCAACAGCCTTATTGTCTCCTGTTAACATTACAGATTGTTTAACACCAATTTCTCTTAATCCACTAATAGCTTCTTTTGATGTTTCCTTAATTTCATCAGATATTACTATATTACCCTTATACTCTTTGTCCATTGCTATATGAACTATAGTACCTATTGAATCTACCTTATTATAAGCTATATCAAATTTCTCCATAAGCTTGTAGTTACCTATTAATACTTCTAATCCATTTATTGTAGTCTTAATTCCATGTCCACTAATTTCTTCATAATCTTTAATTTCTGAAGAAGTTACATCCTTACCATATTCCTTTATTATTGATTGAGCAATTGGATGGTTTGAATTACTTTCTGCAATTGCTGCAACTTTTAATAATTCTTCTTTTTCTATATTAACATTGTTTATTTCTGTTACTTTAAATACACCCTTAGTTAAAGTACCTGTTTTATCAAATACTACTGAATCTACATTTTTTAAAGCTTCTAAATAGTTTCCACCTTTAACTAATATTCCTCTTCTAGATGCCCCACCTATACCTGCAAATAATCCAAGAGGAATAGATACTACTAAGGCACATGGACAAGATACAATTAAGAATATTGATGCTCTATATATCCATTCGTTAAATGTTGCATCCTTAATTACTAAAGGAGGTATTATTGCAAGAGCTAAAGCTAAGAATACAACAATTGGAGTATACACTCTTGCAAATCTTGTAATGAATTTTTCAGTTGGAGCTTTTTTATTTGAAGCATTTTCAACTAATTCTAAAATTCTTGAAACTGTTGATTCCTTAAAGTTCTTGCTTACCTTAACTTTTAAAACTCCATTAGTATTAATACATCCTGCTAAAATTTCTTCATTTATAGATATTTCTCTAGGAACTGATTCACCAGTTAAAGCTGAAGTATCTACAAAGCTTGTTCCATCTATTACAATCCCATCTAAAGGAACTCTTTCTCCTGGTCTTACTATAATTTCTTCATCTATATTAACTGTTTCTGGCTTTACTTTTTCTTCTACACCATTTCTTATAACATTTGCATAGTCAGCTCTTATATCCATAAGAGAAGTTATTGATTTTCTTGATCTATTAACTGCATATGATTGGAATAGCTCACCAACTTCATAGAATAACATAACTGCTACAGCTTCTGGATATTCTCCAACAAAGAACGCTCCTAAAGTAGCTACTGTCATTAAGAAGTTTTCATCAAAGATTTCTCCTCTAAAGATATTTTTAATTGCTGTAGTTAATACTTTTCCACCAATTAAAAGGTAACTTACTACAAATAATACTCCATTTAATAAAGATTCATTTCTAAATACTACTGCAATTGCATATATAATTACCCCTAATATTAAAGGTATATTTTCTTTTAAAGTAATAGGTTCATTATGAGAATGATCGTGACCATGTAAGTGATCATGTCCATCTTCATGAGAATGTTCATGAGAGTCACCATGAGAATGATGATTATGACTATCTTTATCATGTGAACCTTCATCTATAGAACATCTTCCATCAGCACAAGAGGAAGTATTTCTAATTGGTTCCTTAACTTCATCTTTATTATAAACCTTAACTTCTGGCTCAAGCTTATTTATTATTTCTTTTGCCTTACTTACTAATTCATCCTCTTCCTTACTTCCATCTCCTTCAATAACTAAAGTGGAAGTTGTAAAGTTTAAATTAGCTTCCTTTACTCCATCTAAATTATTAACTCTTGTCTCTATTTTATTAGCACAGTTAGCGCATGTTAATCCTGATAATACTAATTTTATATCTTTGTTACTCATTTTCTCACCACTTCCTTATTCTAATATATGCTTAAAGCCTTCATGGAAGATATGCTTAATATGATCATCTGCTAAAGAATAATATATTACTTTCCCATCTCTTCTAAACTTTACAAGCTTATTTGATTTTAAAACTCTTAGTTGATGTGAAATAGCAGATTGAGTCATTTCTAGTAAAGCTGCTAAATCACAAACACATAATTCTTCTTGAAATAGTGCATGTAAAATCTTAATTCTTGTAGAATCACTAAAAGCTTTAAAAAGGTCTGCCAAATCATATAAAATTTCTTCTTCCGGTAAGTTTTCCTTTACTTTTTCAACTACATCCTTATGAATTATAGTACAATTACAGCTGTCTAGTTTATTTTCTCCCATATCAGCTTCCTCCATTCATTTTTACATATGAACAACTGCTCATATGTTCCTTTGTCTTTATTATATGCAGATTTCATATTTTTGTCAACATTTCCCCTTAAATATATCTAATATTTACTCTTATATTTTGTATCTAAAGAGGAACCATTCTAGTGTTGAAATTATTAATATTATTAAAGAAAGAGAGCTCTATAGCCTTACTATTTTCTTAGATTTTCTCTAAGATATAAGCCTTTCTATATATCCTATAAATAATAAATATAAAAAAAGAAA
>JAHAIU010000016.1 GCA_018372555.1 Clostridium sp. | reverse complement strand
ATAAAGCAATTCCATAATTTTCTTTATATAAGTCTACTACTTTATTGATGTAACTTCATATCCTGCTTCATCAATGGCAGATATTATTTCATTATCAATAATGTCTGTATCTACAACAGCATGTTTATTTTCTAAACTTACTTCAATAACTTTAGTATCCTTTAATTCACTTAAAGCTTCCTTAACGTGAGCCACACAGTGACCACAACTCATTCCTTCTATATTAATTGTCTTTTTCATAATAATACCTCCTAATTTTATCTACTTATAACTTTATCTAGTATCTTCATTATCTCTGTTATTTTTTCATCCCCATCACCGTTTATACAAGCATCTTTAACACAGTGAGATAAATGATTTTCTAAAATAATTAAATTCGATTTCTTTAATAAAGATTGAGCAGCAAAAATTTGATTAGATATATCAATACAATATCTATCATCTTCAATCATCTTTATTATCCCCTCAATTTGCCCCCTAGCTGTTTTTAAAGATTGTAGTGCTTTTTTTCTTTCATCGTTCATTTTTACCTCCCCCACCCACTAGGGGTGTATATATAATTATAATATCATTAATATTATTGTCAATATCTATAGATATATTATATAATTATTTGTTATGAATAATATGGCTTCTTATGAAAACAATATTAAAGAAATAGCTATATTTCATAATATAATTATAACTTAAAACTTTAAGAAATGAGGTTAATAAAAATGAATAACTTTTTTAAATTGAAAGAGCATAATACAACTTTTAAAACAGAGGCTATTGCCGCTTTTACATCTTTTTTTGCAGCGGTTTATATAATTATAGTTAATGCAAGTATATTAAGTGATTCTGGAATAAATGAAGAACCTCTTATTATTGCAACAATATTAGCTTCCTTTGTAGGTTGCTTTTTAGTTGCATTCCTAAGTAATACCCCATTAATTATAATGCCAGGTATGGGTATTAATGCATTATTTACTTATACAATAGTTTTAACTATGAATTTAAATTATAATGAAGCTTTAGCCAGTGTATTTATATCAGGTATATTATTTTTACTTATTTCAATAACTCCATTAGCTAAAATTTTAGATAAATCTATACCAAATTCTTTAAAAGAGTCTATTACTATTGGAATAGGGTTATTTATTACATTCTTAGGCTTACAAAAAGGTGGAATTATTACATCAGATGCTACAACAATGGTAAAAATATCTGATTTATCTAATCCAAGAGTTATGTTTTTTATATTTATGCTATTTTTAACAATTATTTTATTTGTAAAAAATATAAAAGGAAGTTTTCTAATTAGTATTATTGTCGGAACAATTTTAGCGATTGTCTTTAACTTTGTAGATTTGTCTACTATAAACTTTACCCTTCCAAATTTTAATGCTTATAATGAGATATTCTTTAATATAGATTTTGGTAAATTTCTTACAGTTGAATTTTGGATTGCTACATTTTCACTAACTTTGGTTATTGTTTTTGAAAACATAGGATTGCTACATGGACAAGTTTCGAAGTTATTGCAAGCACCAGAGAAACAAAACAAAGCATTAAGAGCTATTGCTTTATCTAATATAGCCTGTGGATTGCTTGGAACAAGTCCTTCTGTATCAACTGTTGAAGGTACTGCTGGTATTGCTGAAGGTGGTAAAACTGGTTTAACTTCTTTTATTTGTTCATTACTTATATTATTATCTTTACTATTTATACCTTTTATAAGTTTAATACCTAACGAAGTAATTGCTCCTATTTTAATTATTATAGGTAGCCTTATGATTAAAGGAATAACCAATATAAATTTTTCGGATGTATCTGAAGCTATACCTTGCTTTTTAACTATAATTTTAATACCTTTTACCTTCAGTATTATAGATGGTATAGCATTTGGTTTTATATCTTATACTCTTATTAAGTTCTTTACTAATAAAAGAAAAGAAATATCTCCAGCAGTTTATTTAACTTCTTTAGTTTTCCTTTTATATTTAATATTAAACTCAATATAATAATCATAAAAAAAGCCTCTGCATATACAGAGGCCTTTATATATTTTATTTAGTAATTTGTAATAAATAATACACTATAATTAAATTTATTCTAGAATACAACGTTCTTATCCTTTAAATCATTAATAAAATCATTTAACATAATAGCTGTGATTCCCCAAATATTATAATCATTATATTTATAAAATAGCGATTTATATAATCCATTTTTAAACTTATAATTTTTCCCACCATTTATTCTTTCATATGGGAAG
This sequence comes from Clostridium sp., assembly GCA_018372555.1. Classification (GTDB taxonomy): domain Bacteria; phylum Bacillota; class Clostridia; order Clostridiales; family Clostridiaceae; genus Clostridium. The sequence goes on along the minus strand of JAHAIU010000016.1, from coordinate 30,432 downwards.
TCTTCATTTCTTTTCACTACCATTTCACTATTAATTATTAATGGTTCGTTATCTATAAAATATTCTAATGGCACAAAAAAGATATGATCTACTTCATCTCTACTAATTTTTATCTTAGTAATATCATTTATGTATCCTAAATAAGGATGTATTAACAAATTATAATGAGTTGTTAATATATTTAGTGGTGCAACAATTTCAAAATCACATTTATTTAACCCAATTTCTTCATAAGTTTCCCTAATAGCTGCTTCCCTTGGATCTTCACCTTCTTCTATTTTCCCTCCTGGAAATGAGATATCACCAGGTTGGCTCCTCATCTTTTTCGATCTCATTTGAAATAGAACATTAATCTCACTATCAATCTCTGCAAGAAAAATAATTACAGAAGCTCTATTCATCTCTTTCCATCCATTAATATAAGCTGAATTATTACTGTACTTATTTATTATATTCTTTAGCATATACACCTCATATAATAAAGCATAGTTATCTCTAAAAATTAATATTATAAATTACTATTAATGTAATACTTAGTAATTATTAAATAATAACTTTATAATTAATTGCATTATAGAAGGGGTGCTTTAATCACCCCTATATTTGCTTTATTCTTTTACTATTTTATCTATTATTTCTACCCTATCATCGCCTAAATAAGGATATAGCTTTAAAGAAATATTCCCATCTTTATAAACTCTTTCCCCATTAGCCTCAACTATCTTTTTTATCCTTGTTTCCATTTCTTCATAGCTAATTAAAAATTCCAAATAATTATCTACTATGTCCTTTAAACAAGTTGCAAGTTCCTTAGGGTTTCTATATACTGCTCTCATCTCTTTCTCCTTATGTTTTAAAATAATTACAAGATTATTATAATTGGAAAATGAAGTTTTGACTAGTATATTTAAGCACCTTTATTTAAAAAACTATATTGTGCTTTATATAGTTCATAATAATACCCCTTTAAGTTTAAAAGTTCCTCATGAGTACCTGTCTCTGTGATTTCTCCATTATCAATTACTATTATTTTATCACAGTCTCTAATAGTAGATAATCTATGGGCTATTACAAAGGATGTTCTATTAGATAATAGCTTTTCAATACCTTTTTGTACTATAATTTCAGTTTGAGTATCAATATTTGAGGTAGCCTCATCTAATATAAGAATTCTAGGATTTGCCAGTAATGCTCTTGCAAAAGATAATAATTGTCTTTGTCCCAATGAAAGCCTAGTACCTCTTTCATTTACCATAGTATCATATCCATTTTCTAAAGACATAATAAAGTCATGTGCATTAACTGCTTTTGCAGCCTCAATTATTTCCTCATCTGTAGCATCTAGCTTTCCATATCTTATATTTTCTTTAATGCTTGTTGAGAATAAGAAGGTATCTTGTAGCATTATCCCCATTTGACTTCTTATAGATTCCAAATTATAGTCAAGCACATTTTTATTGTCAATTAATATTTCACCATTTGTAGGATTATAGAATCTGCTAATTAAAGAAACTATAGTAGTTTTTCCTGCTCCAGTTTCTCCTACTAATGCTATCTTTTCTCCCTTTTCTATTTTAAAGCTTACATCTTTTAGAACTAAATCTTTTTCTTCTTCACTATATGAAAAAGATACATTTTTAAATTCTACTTCACCTTTAATTGCTCCAATATTATCTTTATCTAAGTCATCCTTGATAAAAGGTTCTATATCTAAAATTTCAAAAATTCTATCTGCTGCAGAAAGATTTGTAATAAGAGTATTATAAAAATTAGATAAGTTCATAATAGGTCTCCAAAACATTCCTATATACATTGAGAATGCTAATAATGTACCTATTTCTAAATCTCCACTTCTTATTAGAGTATAACCTAAATAAAAGACTATAATGGTTCCTAGGCCCCAAGACAGCTCAACTATAGGCCAAATAAAATCATTAACTTTAACTGCATTTATAAAGCTCTTTAAATGATCCCACACAAGCAGCTTAAATTTGTCATCAGTATCATTTTCCTTTGCATAGGATTGAACTACCTTTATTCCAGATATATCTTCGTGGGTATAACCATTTAAAATAGATCTTTTACTTCTATATTCAGCCCATTTTTTTCTTGAACTCACTTCTATCATAAACATTCCAAGCGCTAAAACTGGTAATAGAAGTATACAAGCTATAGCAAGTTTAAAGTCTAAGATTATCATAAAAATAATTACAGAAATTAAACTCACTACTTCTGGAATTAATGATTGAATACTTTGATCAAAAAGATTTTTTAATGAATTTACATCACCCATAACCCTAGCTAAGATTTTTCCTACGGGCCTTCTATCAAAAAAGTTGAAAGGCAACTTTTGAATATGCTTGTAGAGTTCCATTCTTATATTAACCAAAATACTATTTGTTACATAGCTTATTATCTTCCATTTAATTTTGGATAATATTAAGGTAAATATATTGACAACTACTAAAAAGAGCCCTATATATACTAATCCTTTTATATCTTTGTTCTTTATATTATTGTCTATAGCTATTTTCATTAAATAAGGATTTAAATTATTAGAAATAGTTATAAGTCCCATAAGTATTATGGATATTACTGATTCTTTTTTATAATCCTTTAAATAAGAAAATAGCCTAAATACTATTTCTTTTTTACTTCTAATATGTTCCTTTTCATTAGGCATATTATATAACCTCCAAATTATTAAAATCCTTAAATTGCTCCTTATATACATTATAGTAATGTTTTTTCTTTTCAATTAACTCATTATGAGTACCTTTTTCAACTATTTCTCCATTTTTCATAAATACTATTAAGTCAGCATTTTTCACTGCTGAAATTCTATGAGCTACTAATATAGTAGTTTTACCCTTCTTTATTTTATTTAAGTTCTTTAATAGCTCATGCTCTGTTTCCATATCTAATGCTGAAGTTGAATCATCTAAAATAAGTATAGGTGCATTTCTTATTATTGCTCTTGCTATTGAAATTCTTTGTTTTTGTCCACCAGAAAGCCCAACACCCCTTTCACCTATTTCAGTATTAAACCCATCTTGAAGCTCCTCAATAAATTCTAAAGCACAAGATTTATCAGCTCCGCTAATAATATCATCTACAGTAGCATCTACTTTTCCAAATTTGAGATTGTTTACTACTGAATCAGAGAATAAAAAAGTGTCTTGTTGAACAACTGACATATTTTTTCTTAGTGTATTCAAGTTTATATCTTTAACATCTACTTTATCAATTTTTATATCTCCAGTAGTAGCATCATAATATCTTCCTATTAAGGACAGAAGTGTACTTTTTCCTGAACCTGTTTGTCCCATTATAGCTACTGTAGAACCTGATCTAATATTTAAGTTAATATTTTTTAAAACTAATTCATCATCATATTTAAAGCTTACATTACTAAATTCAATAGCTCCTTCTATAGCATTAAGTTCTCTACCACTATTCGAGTTAATTTTAGTAAATCTATCAAAAATATTATTTATCTTCATGGTAGATGCTTTATTCTTAGAAAGAACGTCCATTAGCCACCCTATTTGTCTCATTGGCCATATTAAATTTCCTATATAACCTGAAAATGCTACAAGAGTACCAATAGTTATTTCATCAATTAAAACAAAATATCCTCCTACTATTATCATAGCAATAAGAGTAATGTTAGCTAAAAATTCAATTACAGGAAAACTTTTCGATATAGTTTTAGCTTGTTCTAAATTTAACTTGTAATATTGCTTATTTAAAGAGAAAAACCTTTCTATTTCATATTTTTCTCTACTAAAGGCCTTAACTAATCTAACACCAGAAATATTTTCTTGAGCACGGGTATTAATTTCTGCTGTCTTATCGCTTATCTCCTCATATCCATCATTTAACTTACTTTCCAATTTGTAAGCTAAAATCCCTATTGGAGACAAAATAAGCAAGCATATCACTGTTAGTTTCCAATTTAAATAAAATAAAATAACAGTACTAAATGAAAAATATAGTATATTTTCTACAAACATCCTAAGACCATAGGATATTGTTTGCCATATATTTTCTATATCTTCTCCTATTCTAGACATTAATTCACCAGTATTAGTCTTGTCAAAGTAATCAAATTCAAAGCTTTGTATATGAGAAAATAATTCTGTTCTTATATTATAGTGAACCTTTGCACTAATATAATCATATAAAAATTCCTTTCCGTATCCAAAAATTGCTTTTAACAAAGTCACTATTAAAAATCCTAATAAAATTGATGGTATAATTGCATATTCCTGATTTATTATTCCTCTATCAACTATAATTTTTTGTAGCATTGGCGTTACTTGGTCAATTAGTATAATAAAAACCATAGCCATTGTCCCTATTATAAGTAGCCATTTTTCTTTTAATAAGTATTTTAGTATTCTTCTCACTGTCATTCCCACCTTTCTCTAGTAATACCATTTATTGCTATTATAATATTATACAATTATATTTATATATATAAAAGAACAATTTTAATAAAAAAATGAATTATATATTACTCACCACCTTAAAGTAGTTAATAATACATAATTCATTTATATATTTTCTACTAATTTACTTGTAAAATAGACAATCCATTTTCTTTTAACCATTCTTTTGACACTTGAAAATCTGGAGCTAGCTTATATACTAATGACCAAAAGCTATTTGAGTGATTCATATGCTTTAAATGACATAGTTCATGGATAATAATATAATCCATAACATAATCAGGCATCAATACTAGTCGCCAGTTAAGCCTTATTTCTTTTCTACTATTACAGCTTCCCCATCTAGATTTTTGATTTCTTATTAAAACTTTAGATGGTAGCAAATTATACTTACTAGAAAGTGTATTGACTCTATTTAAAATAACATTATTTGCATTTTCTAAATACCAACTACTTACTAAATCATTAACATAATGTGTGTATGTACTTCTGGTTCTAATAATGATTAAATCATTTTTTATAACTATTTCTTCTATAATCGATTCTTCAACTTTCTTTAAAAACTTCCTACCTCTATAGATAATATAAGCTCCATCATTTAAATTATTGGCATCCATTTTTTTTATATTTTTTATTATCCAATTTTCTTTACTCTTTAATAATTCTTCAATATAATCATAGCTTATTCCTATTGGAGCATAAACACATATTTTTTTGTTACCATTTATTTTTATTGAAATATTTTTTTTATTTTTATAAATGACACTATAATTAATTATCTCGTTCTTTAAAGTTATACTCTTAGTTACCATAAGTTAATTTAATACCTTTTTCTTGCTCGGTAAGAATACTGTAAATATTATTATAGCAATTACTATTGATATGAAAACAAAAATATACATCCTAAAGTACCCATAATTTTCTTGAATATAACTGTAAATTGAAGGATATATAAAGTTCGCTCCTCCACTACTTAACACAGATAAAACTGAAAAAGATGTAGCTACTAATTCACTACTTATTATCTCTCTTAAGTATTTAAATAAGAAACTTAAATAGAATCCATACATTATACCATGTAATTGGTCTCCTAAAACTACTAAAGCTATATTGCCTGTTGACAATAATAATACCTTAATTGCAGCAACTATCAATGCTATAGTTAAGCATTTTTTACTATTAGCATTAATTAAGTACTTAGAAACTATTAAAAATGAAAAGAACTCTATAACAACTCTTAAACTAATTGAAAAACTATATATTTGATTTGCCTTTTCTACATTATCAACTAAATCAACTAAATATGATGAATAAGCAAAATCTAACCCCATATAGCTACCTACGCCTAAAAATATAACAATCATTAATAAAACTATGTTTTTATTTTTAAATAAGTTTATGAACTTTGGATGGTCTTTTTCTTCCTTAATTACAATATCATCTTTAAATTTAGTTGAAATTATAAATATCATTGTACAAATAATAATTATAGCTATAATATGTAAGATTCTAAATCCAAATTTATTTAATATAAGCCCTGATAAGAATACTACACAGGCGTATCCAATAGATCCCCATTTTCTAACATCTGAGAATTCAATTTTACTTTTTATAGATAATTCTTCTATATAAATCTCAAAAATTCCAGCAACAGATGCTAGCATAGCACCATAAATCGGTGCATAAATAATTGCTAGATCTTTATTTATAAACATTAATCCTATTATTGAAATTAAAACTCCAAATAAATATAATATTATAAATTTATTTTTGCTCTTAACCTTTGAGAATATATTAGATAAAATAGGCTGAGCTATTATAGTAAATAAAGCACCCACTGATACAACTCTTCCGACTTCACTTAAACTAAGACCTACTTCTTGATTTAGGTATGGAAAATAAAATGTAGTTAAAATACTAAAAACTCCAAATATCAAAAAAGTAGATATATTATAATACTTTTTCATTTACTGCCTCCAATACTATATTTACTATATATATTACAACACTTTTCTAAAATAAAAAAGACTATCCTTTTACAGATAGTCATTTTTATTCTTACTATTTATTGCTCCATAATCCATGTAGATTACAATATTCTCTAACTCTATCTATTTCGCTATCAACTTTAAATACTGCAACTGGTTTTTCGTCAGCATTTAAGTTTTGTCTTAAAACTTGTCCATCTTTTGTTATTACTTCTACCCATTGAATAAAGTGTTCAGCTAGCATTGGATGTTCTACTTCTCCAACTTTAACATGTACTTCTCCATCTTTTACTTCTGCAACTGGAATATGCTTTTCAACTGCAGCATCAACAGTGTTTTCTTCTAATAAAGTCATTGGCTTACCACAACAAACTAGTTGTCCACCACCAACATTTAAAATTTCTACGATGTTACCGCAAACATCACATTTGTAAACTTGTAAATTTTTTACCATAAAAAATCACTCCTTAATTATATTATATTATTTAAATTTATAATTATATAATACTACTTTTATCTTAACTTTACAAATATTTCTTATTGTATTAAAGCCTCTTCTGCTAAATTTCTCACATAATTATACTCGTTTACTTCCAGATACTCGAAATTTATGTCTAATCTTAACGTTTTTATTGGATTCTTAAGATTACTTAATAATATTTCTGTCCTACTATTTATTTCAATCTCTTTTCCTTTAAAGTAATTAACTATATTCATATTAGATACATAAGCATCAATATTTTCTGCATCACTATACTTTAGTATTTCTGATATTCCATGAACTAGTCCATATATATGGGCTTCAATACAGGTTCCCCTTCCTACTTTTTTTGAGAAGGATATCTCATTCCCATTATTATTTAATATAACACCACCTATACCTATATTACTTTGAAAGCTTCTAGTATCATTACATTTACCAGTAACATAAAGACTATACTTCATAAATCCTCCAAATTTATATATTTCCAATATAATGGTATTCTTTTACAGCTTATTTTATTCTAAAATCATTTAATTACTATATTTGATTTTTTCTTATTTAAATATATACTTAATTCATAATAAGAAAATATTGGAGGTTAAATATGAATTTATTAAATAAAAAAGATTCTATTGCTTTAGTTTCTAATTCTAACGGTCTAGATTTAAGTATGATTGATAAAATCAATGATCTAGAATATATTTTAAAACAATTGAATTTACAACCTGTCATTTCAAAATCACTATTTAAAGATGATAATAATAAAACTTTTAGTGCTGAGATTAGGGCAAAAGAGTTAATGAAGTTTTATATTGACAATGATATAAAAGCTATTTTCGATTTATCTGGGGGCGATTTATGTAATGAGGTTTTAAGATATTTAGATTTTTCTAAAATAAAAAATTATAATAAACCTTTCTTTGGATATAGTGATTTAACTGTAATTTTAAATTCATTATATTCTAAAACTAATGAAGTTAATTATAACTATCAATTAAGAAACTTAATTAGAGAAGATGGTGAAAGTCAAATTAAAAACTTTACTAATACAATTTTATTAAATAGAGATAATAGTTTATTTGATTTTGATTATAAATGGATTCAAGGTAGATTTATGAATGGTGTTGTAGTTGGTGGAAATATTCGTTGTATGCTAAAATTAGCTGGGACTGAATATCTTCCTAACTTCGATAATAAAATTCTATTCTTAGAAGCTTTAAGTGGTGATGAAAATAAAATTTCAACATTTATTGAACAATATATTCAAATAGGTGCATTTAATAATTTAAATGGGCTTATATTGGGTCACTTTACTGAATATGAAGGCTCCAATTCTAATCCTCCTATAGAAGAACTAGTCTTAGGAAAGTTAAATAATGATAAACTTCCAGTTATAAAGACTAATGAATTAGGACATTCACCAAATTCTAAAGCTATAGCTATAGGAAGTAATATGCAATTATTTAGTTAATTAATGGTTTTATTGAAATAATTTTAGTTAAAGTATATAATTTAATTTATAATAAACAGCCTGTTTATTGTAAACTAATTAATAGAGGTGACAAGTATGTTAAAAGAAGAATTAAAAAAGAACGAAATAGCTGCTATGAAAGCTAGAGATAAACAAACTGTAAATGTATTAAGATTAGTTAATTCCGAAATTAAATCTTATGAAGTTAATGAAAGACAAGATATTACAGATGACGGTGTAATAAAAATAATTGAAAAGCAAATTAAGCAATTAAAAGAAGCACTTGAATATGCTGAAAAGCTTAATGATGAAGCAAAAATTGAGGAAGGTAACTTTGCAATAAAATTACTTACTCCTTATCTTCCTAAACAATTATCAGAAGAGGAAGTAACTGCTATGCTTAAAGAAATAATTGCTAATGGAAACTATACTGCAAAGGATATGGGCAATATTATGAAAGAAATAATGCCTAAAGTAGCAGGAAAATTTGATAGATCAAAAATTAACCCAATGGTAAAAAGTTTACTATAAAAAAAGTTGCTGCTCTAAAGCAGCTTTTTTTAATGGCATAATTAAAGAATAATATGTAAAGCCTATATAAAATAATAATAATTTTCTTCTTAACAATATTATTCTTTAATTATTAGTTATAATCTACTTTGTTGTAGATTCTTTTTTATCTAGATTTTTATTATAAAGGAACATATATAAAGAAGCTCCAAATATAATTATATATCCTATGAAGCTTATTGTATCTGGTAAAACTCCAAAAACTATAAAACTTATTATAGCTGAAAATATTATATTTGAATAATCGAATATTGATATTTCTTTTGCTGGAGCATATTTATATGCTATAGTTATACCAAATTGCCCTATACTTGCAAAAGCACCTGCCATTAATAAATAAAATAATTGTATTGGTTCCATAGGCTTATATACCGCCATCATAAACGGGAATATAGTTATTAATGAAAATAATGAAAAATAAAATACTATTGTATAATGATTTTCTTTACCTCCAAGAGATCTTAAACAAGTATATGCCCCTGCTGCAAAAATTGCTCCCAGAATTCCTAGAATAAATGGTATCATTGATAAATCAAAACTAGGTTTTATAATAAACAACGCTCCTAGGAAAGCTACTACTATTGAAATAAATTGCTTTAAATTAATTTTTTCTCCTAAAAATAAGGCTGAAAAAATTATAACGAAAAATGGACTAAGCTTATTTAACATATTAGCATCTGATAAAATCAACATATCTATTGAATAGAAATTCAATACTATTCCTATAGTCCCTAAAGTTGATCTTAAAATAAGTAATTTTTGATTTTCTTTCTTTCCAAAAAATCTTTCTTTATTTTTAATAATGAAAAATAATGCTATTATACAAGAAACTAAATTTCTATAAAATGTTTTTTGAAATGAAGGTAAATCTCCAGATAGCTTAACGAATGCTGACATAGCCGCAAATCCAAAAGCAGATAATGTTATAAATATTATTCCTTTTACTCTATCACTTAAATTGTTCATATCATCACTCCTAACTTCTTACTATAATATAATACATTACACATAAAATAAAAAGCCTGAAAATAGTATTTAAAAATAATTGGAGCTGTCAAAATGACAGCTCCATATTACTATTCTTCAATTTGACTTATAAATTCTTCTTCTGTTTCAGTTTCAATGTACTTTCCATTAGCATAACCAATTACAAGCCCATCTCTTCCTCCACATTCGCCTATGCATCCAACTTCTATATTATCTGCACCAAATTTTAATTCTAACTTTTCTATATCTATTCCTGAACAAACTGGACAAACTGATATCATAATTAATTCTCCTTTAAAATACTTTCTTTATACTTTAATTATATAAACTATACTATTTAAATACAAATTCTAATATTTTAAATTAAGTCTTATTTTCTAATGATATCTCTTATTAACTAATTATTTTTATCACTTTCACAATATTCAATTTTACAAAATTAAATTTCTATCAACTATATTTGCTAAGTATTTTTCTAAATTAATTAGTAAGACTATTATTCCTATTTAATTGCTAAAAATATATAAAAAGACAGACCTTATTAGATCTGCCTATAATAATTTAAAATTAATTATTTTTTACTAATTTCACTGTATCTCTAGCTATCATTAATTCTTCATTAGTAGGAATTAGATAAACCTTAACCTTAGAATCTTCAGTTGAGATTTCTTGTATCTTTCCTCTTACATCATTCTTTTCATCATCAATTCTAAATCCTAAGAATTCAAGTCCTCTTAAAGACTCTTTTCTTGTAACTATTGAATTTTCTCCTATTCCTGCTGTAAATACTATCACATCTACTCCACCCATAATTCCAGCATAAGCTGCAATTTGTGCTCTAACTTTGTAGTGGAATATATCTAAAGCTAGTTTAGCTCTTTCATTACCCTTTTCAGACTCACTTAAAACATCTCTAAAATCAGATGATACTCCAGAAATTCCAAGAATACCTGATTTTTTATTTAATAGCTCATCAATATCTGACATTGTATAACCTTGTTCTTCAACTAAGAAACTAATTACTGATGGGTCAATGCTTCCTGCTCTTGTTCCCATCATTACACCTGCAAGTGGAGTGAATCCCATTGAAGTGTCAATTGATTTTCCACCTTTAACAGCAGCTAAAGAACAACCATTCCCTAAATGGCATGTTATAATTTTTAAATCTTTTATATCTTTTCCCATAACTTTTGCAACCTTTTGAGAAACATACATATGAGAAGTACCATGGAAACCATACTTTCTTATTCCATAGTTTTCATATAATTCATATGGTAGTGGACAAATATACGCTTCCTTAGGCATTGTTTGATGGAATGCTGTATCAAACACTGCTACCATTGGTGTATTTGGCATTAACTCTTTACATGCTTCAATCCCAATTATATTTGGTGGATTATGTAAAGGTGCTAAAGATATACAATCTCTAATAGATTCTATTACTTCTTCATCAATTACTACTGAATGAGAGTATTTTTCTCCACCATGAACAACTCTGTGTCCAACTGCGCTTATTTCTTCCATTGATTTTATTACACCATGTTCTTTGTTAACTAATGCTTCTAATACAAGCTTAATAGCATCTTTATGGCTAGGCATATTTTCTTCAATTACATATTTATCTTTCCCTTCAACCTTCTGAGTTAAAATAGATCCGTCTATTCCTATTCTTTCAACTAAACCTTGAACTAATGAATTCTCTGTATTCATATCTATTAATTGATATTTTAATGACGAGCTTCCACAGTTAATAACTAATGTTTTCATCTAAGTTCTCCTTCTTCTCTCTTTATTCTATATAATTATATAATACACTAAAAATCTATATATTCAAATTGATAGATTATTCGATTTATACGAAATACCTTCTTTATTGTTAAATGTTGCATTTTTTTATCTTCTTTCTCCATTTCTTTAAGCATTATAATTTACATTACTAATTATTATAGTTATCTTCAATAATAATTTAATAATATAACTAATTTCATTTATATTTATATAAATATAACTCAATGGACTACCTAATTTAAATAGTCCATTGAGTTTGTATATTTATAAGTTTATTACAGAAGAATATGTGGCATTCTATATTTTAAATCTTTAATATCCGACTTATTCCTTTTAGCATAGTCTTCTAATTGATCCTTATCTACTTTATAAACATCAAAATATTTTGCTTTTTCATTGGCAAAGTATAAACCACAAACAGATGATGGTGGATCCATCATATAACTTTCTGTAACAACTGCTCCAGTTATATTTTCTCCATCTAAAGCCTTAAAAATCTTTGTTATCTCTTTTTGATCCTTAATAGAAGGATATCCTACAGCCGGCCTTATACCCCTATATCTTCCAATTAAAAGATTATCATAAGATAAATCCTCATTTTCTGAATAACCCCAGTAATCTTTTCGTATATCTAAATGTAGCTTTTCTGCAAAACCTTCAGCTAATCTATCACATACAAAAGTTAAAAGCATTGAATTATAATCATCACCAGCCTCTTTAAGCTCTTTAATATATTCTTTTGCTTCCATTCCACTAGTAGTAATAAAAGCTCCTAGATAATCTTCTTTTCCACTTTCAATTGGTGCTATAAAATCACTTAGTGATAGGTACACTTCTTCTTTCCCCTTTTTTTGTTGTCTAAAAAAGTTAAAAGTCTCAATTTCATTACTATTACTATCAAATATTTTAATATCATCTCCAACTGAATTAGCCTTAAACAATCCAATTACACCTTTTAACTTAACTCTTCCATTGTATTCTAATTCATCTAACAGATTATTTGCATCTTTAAACAATCTTCTTGCTTCTTCTCCGTACTTTTCATCTTCTAGTACTTGAGGATACTTAATTCTCATTCCCCAAGCTGCAAAGAAAAAGCTCCAATCAATATATGGCCTAATTTCTTTAATAGTATAATTATTTACATCCCTAACTCCAAGGAAGTTAGGTTTCTCAATAGTAGTATTATTCCAATTAATTTTAAACTTATTTTTTCTTGCTTCATCAATAGAAACAAAATCTTGCTTAATTTTACTATAATTTTTTCTTTGCTTTTTGTATTCTTCTTTAGTATTTTTAACAAACTCATCTTTCTCTTTTGACATAAGCGTTTTACAGATTTCTACTGTTTTAGATGCATCAAAGCCATAAATAACTGGTCCATTATAGCTAGGATCAATCTTAAGTGCTGTATGAACCTTAGATGTAGTAGCACCACCTATTATCAGCGGCTTTTTAAAGCCTTGTTTTTTCATTTCACTTGCTACATTAATCATTTCATTTAATGAAGGTGTGATTAAACCACTTAACCCAATAATATCAACATCTTCTTCTATAGCAGTACTTAATATTTCTTCACAAGAAACCATTACCCCAAGGTCGATTACATCAAAATTATTACAAGATAACACTACACCTACTATATTTTTACCTATATCATGAACATCGCCTTTTACAGTTGCAAGTAATATCTTACCATCCTTTTTATAAGTACCTTGATTTTGTGAATCAATATATGGAGTTAAAAAAGCAACTCCTTTTTTCATAACTCGTGCAGATTTAACTACTTGAGGCAAAAACATTTTACCATCTCCAAATAATGTTCCAACCTTTTTCATACCATCCATTAGAGGGCCTTCTATAATATCTAAAGCTTTATTGTATAGGGCTAAAGCTTCATTTAAGTCTTCTTCTATATAATCACTTATACCTTTAACTAGAGAATATTTAAGTCTTTCTCTACAATCAAGTTCTCTCCATTTATCTTTACTTTCATAATCTTTTTTTTCATCTGATTTATATTTATCTGCAGCTTCAAGTAATTTTTCCCCTGCATCACTACTTTTATTAAAGATTACATCTTCAACAAGTTTTAGTAAATCTTTTGGAATTTCATCATATATTTGAATCATTCCTGGATTTACAATCCCCATATCCATTCCATTTTTTATAGCATAATATAAGAATACTGAGTGCATAGCTTCTCTTATTTTATTACTACCTCTAAAGGAGAAAGATAAATTACTAACTCCACCAGATACTTTCGCATAAGGTAAGTTTTCTTTAATCCATTTAGTAGCATTTAGAAAATCCACAGCATAGTTGTTATGCTCTTCAATACCAGTAGCAATTGCTAAAATATTAGGGTCGAAGATTATATCTTCAGGTGGAAAATTAACTTTATCAACTAATATATCATAAGCTCTTTTACAAATATTTATTTTTTTTTCATAATTGTCAGCTTGACCACTTTCATCAAAAGCCATTACTACTACCGCTGCTCCAAAGTCTTTAATTAAATTAGCCTTTTCTATAAAGTCTTCTTCTCCATTTTTTAAAGATATTGAGTTAACTATATGCTTGCCTTGGATTACCTTTAACCCTTTTTCAATTACTTCAAATCTGGAGGAATCTATCATTATTGGTTTTGCAGAAATATCTGGATCAGAAGCTAATAATTTTAAGAAATGTTCCATTTCTACTTCACTGTCTAGCAATCCATCATCCACATTTATATCAATAATTTGAGCTCCACTTTCAACTTGCTCCTTTGCTATAACTAAGGCTTCCTCATATTTCTTTTCTCTTATAAGTCTTGCAAACTTAGCTGAACCTGATACATTAGTTCTTTCACCTATATTTACAAAATTAGTATCTTCATTTGCCCTAGTTACTTCTAAACCACAATATATATTTTCTACTTTTCTCTCCCTAATAATTCTTGGTTTATATTTCTTAACCAAATCTGATATTTTTTCTATATGCCTATAAACTGTACCACAACAACCACCAACCATATTTAGATATCCCTCTTTTAGCATTACTTCAACATACTTAGCAGTAATTTCTGGCGATTCATCATATAATCCTAGTTCATTAGGTAATCCTGCATTTGGATATACAGATACAAATAAATCTTGAGTTTCCGATAATTCCTTTATAAATGGAATTAAATCCTTTCCACCAAAAGAACAATTAAGACCTATTGATATTACATTTTCAGCTCTCATTGATGAAGCAAAGGCTTCTAATGTTTGTCCAGATAAAATTCTTCCTGACTTATCAGTTATTGTTCCAGAAATCATTATTGGTAAAAACTCATTTCTCTCTCTATAAACTTCATTAGCAGCAATTATGGAAGCCCTTGCATTTAATGAATCAAAGATAGTTTCAACAAGAACAATATCTATTCCTCCATCCATTAATGCCCCAATTTGTTCCTTATATGCTTCTTTTAATTCATCAAAGGTAACACTTCTAAAGGATGGATCTTCTACATTAGGAGATAAAGAAGCCATTTTATTAGTAGGTCCTATAGAACCAGCTACATATCTTCTTTTACCATCTCTTTTATAAAAATCATCACAGGCTTCCTTTGCTAGCCTTGCACTTTCAAAGTTCATTTTATAAACTAAATCTTCTAATTCGAAATCACTTTGTGATATTTTATTTGAATTAAGTGTATTAGTTTCAATAATATCTGCCCCAGCCTCTAAAAACCCTCTATGTATTGCATCAATTATTTCTGGCTTAGTTACACTTAAAAGATCATTATTCCCTTTTTGATCAACGTGAAAATCCCTTAATAAGTCTCCTCTAAAATCTTCTTCTTTTAACAAGTAATTTTGAATATTAGTCCCCATAGCTCCATCAATAACTAATATTCTCTTTCTTAATTCCTTAACTATCTCAAAATTTGAATTCATTATTTTGCCCCCTTTTTAACAAAAAATAAAATCCCTCCTAATAAAGAAGAGATTTCTACATTCATATATAACTTTTCTCTTATCTTTCAGAATAACTGCCGGATTTAGCACCACATTTAATAAAATCATAAATAGGTTGCTGGGTTTCATAGGGCCAGTCCCTCCACCACTCTTAATAAGATTTTTTGTTTATATTATTATATATTTTTTATTTGTATATGTCAATTTAAGTAATTATTTTAATTATTTTTTATCTAATAATTTATCTATTTTACTTAATAAATTTAACCAATATAAATCACTTACATATAATGAAATATACTAACGTTTTTAAGGGGGTCTTATGTTATACTCAAAGCTTTACCCAAAATCATCTTATATTTCAAGCTATAGAAAAGATAGTAGCTTTTACTATAAAAATACTTTATTAGTTGGGAACTATTTATATGGTGATATTCACTATATTTCTTTATTGAAATTTTGTGATTTAAAAGATTTAAATAAAGATATTGAAATTGTTAATGCTTCCCTTAATTTGTACCTTGCAGATGAATGTAACTCATCTATTGAAGAATTAAGAAGATTATTTGTTCTATTTAAAATTGATGAAAACTTCAATCTTGAGGATACAACATGGAATAATTCCCCCAGATTATCTTCATTAAATTTATCTAAAAAAGATTTTAGTTACGATTCAAAGGCCAATATAATTTCATTTAATATTACTCCCTTAATAGAAGAACTTTCAGAAAATAATAGTTATGCATATGGTCTAGCTCTTATGTGTAGACCAGGTATTAATTCAACATTATTTAAGTTTTATTCATCTAATAGCAATAACCAACCTTTTATATGGGTTAATTATGAAAAATGTAACAACCAAAATATACAAACTGCAGAAATAATTTTTAAGGAAAGAGAATTCAATGTAAAGAGTTTAGAAAATGACTTTTGTTCACCCAATATAGATATTTCTAATTTTAATACTGGAACTTATTTTATTAAGAATAAAAGTTCAAATAATATTAAGGCTTATTTACAAGTTAGTCCTAATGGCATTGATTTTACAGATGATGTTATTGAAGTAGAAATTAACGCAAATGATACAGCTGCTTTAGCTCTAGCGAAGTTTTTAAAATACTCAAGAATAAGATTCGTAAATTCATCGCCTAATCCAAATTCAAATATTTGTGTTTGGTTCCAAGGCCAAACTTTTGACTACCATATTAGATAAACTTTCGAAAAAGAGGTGCACAATATGAATAATTTGGTGTTTAACACTGTAGCTTCCGAATTGAAAACCAGTATTTATGCTCAGGCTCCAGATAGTAGTTTACAGGTACTGCAAACTGATTCCACTGGGGCCCTTAAAACTTCAATTTCAAATGCAAGCCTAACAGTTTCAATCACTGATCCTATAACTATAGCTAACGCTAGTTTGACTGTTAATGTTAACAATCCAATCACAGTTGCTAATGCAATAACAATAGCAAACAGTAGCCTTACTGTTAATGTTAATAATGCTATCACTATAGCAAATGCAAGTATCACAGCTTCAATTAATGGACCTATTACTATCGCTAACTCCAGTTTAACAGTTGTAGTTAATAATCCTGTAACAGTAGCTAATGCTATTACAATTGCAAATACAAGTTTAACTGTTGCTGTAAGTAATCCTATAACTATATCTAATGCTAGTTTTACCGTTACTGTTAATAATCCTGTTACAGTAGCAAATGCAGTTACAATTGCTAACTCTAGCTTAACAGTTATAGTTAATAATCCAGTAACTATTGCTAATGCAGTTACCATAGCTAATGCAATTACAGTAGCTAACTCTATTACAATAGCTAATACAAGTTTAACTGTTCTTATTGGTGCAAATGAATTTACCACAAGCAACACACTAAATGTAACTGCTACAGGTACAGGAAATGTATTTAATAATACTGATATATCACCTTTAAGAACTGTATCCTTCTTTGTTTATAATACAGGTACTAATACTTTAACTATTTCATTACAAATGAGTCCAACTACAAATAATGGCGACTATATTACTGATCCTAGCTACAACAATTATGCTATAGCTGGAGGAGATAGGAAAATTATTACCGTAAGTAGATTTGGGAATTATACTAGACTTCTATACACCTTAGGTGCTACAACAGCGACATTCTCAGTTTACTTAAACGGACAAAGTTAAGTAGCAAAAATTATTTTTCCTTATATAAGTCTATTCTTATATAAGGATTCTACATAAGCTCTAATAATTGTAAGGAGGATAATCATGAAAAAAACAACATTAAGTTTATGTATGATAGTAAAAAATGAAGAAAAATATATTGCAAAATCAATAGATTCAGTAAAAAATATAGTAAATGAAATAGTAATTGTAGATACAGGCTCTACAGATTCAACATTAGAAATTCTAAAAAATTATAACGTTAAATTATACAATTATAAATGGGAAAATGATTTTGCTTCAGCAAGAAATTTTGCTATTAATAAGGTTAAAAGTGATTGGATATTATTCTTAGATGCTGATGAAATATTAGATGAGGCTTCAAAGGATAATTTAATAAATTATATTAATAGGACAAATTTAGATGGCTGCCATTTTATTGTTTATAATTATAGATCAGAAAATCAAAATGATTTTACAATTCACTATGCATTTAGATTATTTAGAAATAATAGAGGTTATTACTACAAAGGTAAAATTCATGAACAAATTTATAATGAGAAATATAAAAATATAACTAGTAAATTTTCTAATGAAGATATTATTCTACACCATTACGGATATAGTGTTGAAGTATTAGAAAAGAAGGATAAACGTTCAAGAAACATACCTATACTATTAGACGCATTAAAAGAAAATCCAGAGGATTCCTTTAATTTATTTAACTTAGGTAATGAGTATTTAGCACAAAATGATGTAAATACAGCATTACATCACTATGAATTATCTTATTCAAATTTTGACTTAACTAAACATTACTCTATACATCTTCTTTATAGAATGGCAGTTTGTTATCAGTACATTAAAAAATATGATAAAGCTATGCGATTCGTTGAGGAAGGATTACAGCATTTTTCTCCAAATGTTGATTTTGAATATTTAAAAGGCTGTCTATTCCTTGATACTAAAAGATATACTTTAGCAATAGACTCCTTTAACACCTGCCTTGCTATAGGTGATTCAAGTAGTACTGTTAAGTTTGTAAATAATTGTGGCTCTATTAATCCATTAATGGCCCTTGGTAACTTATACTATGCTTTATCAGATTATGATAAAGCATTAGATTTCTATAATAAAGTTTTAAATTTAAACAGTAGTGATTTATCAATATTATATAAAATAGGTACAGTTTTAAATAAGAAATATGATAATAAAAATGAAGTTACAAGTAGTCTTTTAAAATATTTTGCATCCAAAGATTATATACCTAACTTAATATTAACTTCTCATATTTTATTAAAAGAAAATTTAATAAATGAGGTAAAAACACTTATTGAATCAAAGACAGAATTTAATGAATATAAAATAGATGAATACTTTTTAAAGGGAATTATATCATTATATGAAAATAAATATAATGAATCTCTAGAGTACTTTAATAAAGCATTTATAGAAATTGATATATCAACTAACCCTTCGATTATTATAGGAAGTTTAAAATCTGATATATCAAAGTATGTTTTTATACTATCTTTACTAACCAATAATAATTCTATAGATAAGTCACTAAGTATGATAAATAATAATTGCTCAAATTTCGAGTACTTAGTTTACTTAAAACTAAAAGACATTTATTTTAATAATGAATGTAACATGATTACTGAAAATACAGAAATATCCTTAAATATACTAGAGGAATTTTTAAATTACATTTTATTATTAAAAGAGTATGATTTATTTCAAAAGTTAGTTGAAATATTAAACTATGTTGATGATAAAGGTGTTTTAATTACACTTTCTAAAGTTTATGAAGCAAATGAATTTAAAGATTTAGCAATTAAAGAAATATATAATTCAATTAAAAAATTTGATTACATTGACACTTGGAGCATTGAAATATTAAATAAAGAAATATTCTAATTAATGTAATTAATTAATATCATATATAACTCAAATTTTATATATTATGTATAATAGAGAAAATATCTATAAAGGGAGGGTATTATGAACAGTCAAGTTTATAATTTTTATTCAGATCCTCTATATGTAATTGGTACTAACTCTAACGCTTTTCAAAGCATTAATGGTAACTTTTATAGTATTACTGCAAGTGGTCTATCAGTTTCTATTGGGGGTAATACTTTAATTCAACTAACAAATCCTTCTGGAACAAATAAAACCTTATATTTATATAAATTTATATTATCTACAAGTGGTGCCAGTACCGGATTAACTATAACATTTATTAGGAATGGTACCTTTCCTGCACCTGGCACTACTTTAACTCCTGCAAACACTAATTTTTCATCACCACTAACTAGTGTTGCTACAGCTAAGTATGGATCAGGATCTCCAGTAGGAACTACTCCAATTTTAATTACAGTACAATCTAGTCAAATTTATACTGAGTTTATAGATTCAGTAATTGTAATGCCACCTAATACCTCATTAGTAATACAGATATCTAATACTCTTCTTTCTATACAAACAATTGCTTTTAGTTTGTTTTGGTATGAAATTTAATTTGAAATTGGATGTATCTTTAATGGTACATCCTTTTTTAATTGTGTTAATTTAATAACTATTTTATAATTATAATATAAAATAAAGGGGTGATAAATTGAAAAAGCTATTGATTGTTTTATTTTCTTTACTATTATTATTTCCAAAGCAAGTTTTAGCAGATAGTAAATCATATATAATACAAGATTTATTAATTAATGCTGAAATTCAAGAAAATGGAGATGTTTTAGTCGAGGAAACTTTTACTTACAATTTCAAAGGTAGTTTTAATGGTATTTATATTGATTTAAATATGAATAAAATTGATAACTATGAAATTTTAGAAGTTATAACAGAAGATAAAGATAATGAAATAATTATTCCAAAAAGTGAAGACAATGAAAATAATACTTATGAAACAAATCTAGATGATGAGAAATTACAAATTAAAATTTACTCAAAAAGTGATGATGAAACTAAGAAATTTAGATTAAAGTATAAAGCAATTGGTGCTGCAAAGAAGTATTCTGATACCAGTCTATTAAATTGGAGCTTCTATACAGCTTCTTCAGATAGTCCAGTAAATAATATAAACTTAAATATTACTTTAAAGGATCATCCTTTTGATTTAAACATCTTGAAATATACTGTCTTTGGGGATGGATCCTTTAAAGCTAATACTTCCAAAGACTTAATTAACATTTCTGGTGATAATTTAACTTCTGATATTGGAGTACAACTAAATTTCCAAAAAGATTTTTTAAATATGGAAGAAATAAACAGGACTTCAACAGAAGCTATAGAAGATGATAATTTTAAATTAGAATATCTTATTATTCCAATTTCTATTTTAATTTTAGTAGGTATAATATTATTTATACTAAAAAAGATTAAGGATAAAAAATTCAACGAGGAACTATCTAAGTATAGATCTTTAGGTACCTTCCCAGAAGATAAGTATCTCCCTTATATACCATCAAATTTAAGTCCTGCTTTAGTAGCTTATATAACTAATAAAAAAGATTTACAGTGGTCACTTGTACCGTGTACCCTACTCTATTTAGTGAAGCTTGGTGTATATGAAGTAGATACTAATGTAACTACTGAAAAGGAATTTAATAATATTACTTTTAAAAGAGTTTCCGATATTGATGATAAAGATTTCTCTCACTTGAAAGTATTGATTAATTGGTTTAAAAAATACGAAAATAATTATAATGAGTTTTCCTTCCAAGGTATAAAAAATAAGATAGAAAATAATTTAAAAGCATCTGAGAAGTTCAAAAATTCATTTTATGATTTTATTAATGAAGTAAGATTAAATGGAAGGTCTTTGAACTACTATATTACCATTAAAGGTCGTGAAGTGTTAAATAATGAAGCTTATATAGAATATTGTCAGTGGCAAGCATATAAAAACTATATTTTATATGATACTAATAAAGAAAATATAGATATAAGGGATTTATTAATTTATTCTTCTGCACTAGGTCTTAAAAACTCACAAATCACAGAATTAATAAGTGAAAATAATCTTGATAAAGGTTATGATCCTTTCTTTAGTTATTACTTTGCTTATAATATGATTTTCTTTAATGATATAAGAACTTCAGCAGAAAGTCTTATAGATCAAAATAATGCTAGTAATAACGATAGCTTTAGTAGCTTCTCATCAGGAGGAGGATTTAGTGGCGGCGGAGGTGGTGGCTCCGGAGCCTTTTAAAACCTATATACTACCAACAAATTTATATATAGTTAACTATATATAAAATCTTAGAAAATATTAATTAATAAAAAAGGAGCTGTCACACAAACATATTAAACTAAGAATTAAAAATGAAAAATTATTAATGCAATTCTTACAGAATTACTAAAATTAACTTTTCATTGTGCGACAGCACCTTTTTTTTAATAAGGTTTTAATATAGCATAAATTTTTATCTATTTTATTACATCTGCATATGTAAAATTTAATACTTTTTCTAATTCTAATAATTCTATGTTTATTTGGTAACCTATTTTACCAGCACTAAAAACTATTTCATTCAATTCTTTTGCAGATTCATTAATTATTGTTTTATATTCTTTTTTCATACCTATAGGTGAACATCCACCGTGTATATATCCTGTTAATGATAATAAATCTTTTGATTTAAGCATTTCAACCGACTTCTCTCCTACTGTCTTAGCAGCCTTCTTTAAATCTAGTTCCTCAGCTACTGGAATTAAAAAAACATAAAGGTTCTTTGAATTAGAAATTGTAACTAAAGTTTTAAAGACTTCTTCTTTATTTCTATTTACCTTTTCAGCAACTGACACACCATCAATTTTACCATCACTAGTATCGTAAGTAGTTACTGAATACTGTGTATTATTTTTATCTAATATCCTCATTGCATTTGTTTTAATTGATTTTTCTTTTGACATATCCTACACCCCTATAATTTACTACTTATATTATATATTAAGAAATAAAACAAATAAACCTTTAGTAATTGTATATGAATAAGCATTAGATAATCATATATTTATAAATATATTTTGTTATTATTTTTAGGATTTATTAAAATAAAATGTCTATAACCCAAATTAATGGGCATAATTCTAGATAGAAGTTATTCTTGGTAAACTTATGTTAGTATCGATCTAGTTATGTAGCTATCTTTTGTTTATTATAATCATAGTTCCTTTTTTCATCGTTAATTTGAAAGTTTCTAGAGAAATCTAGGAACTTTCTATTTTTCACTAAAAATAAATTTTTATAATATTGCAATTGTCATAAAATAAAAAAAATAAGAGAATAAAAGAATGAAGGAAGAGTTTTTGCATTATAAAACCTCTTTTGTTTTAAAGAATGTCTAAAAAATCTGCAAGGATTTTTTAGACATTTTTTAATTTTTTCATTCCTTCATTAATGAAAATGCTTCGCATTTTATTGCAATAGTTTAATGTACTAATAAAATATTCTTATGATATAATTATTTATAAATAAACCAAATACTAAAGAAAAGGAGAATATATTGATGAAATGTATAACAATTTCTGGTCCTGCTGGACATGGTAAGGATACACTTGCCCATAAATTAAAGTTAAAACTTAAGGCTAAAGGACAAAAAGTATTTATTATTCATTATGCTGACTATTTAAAAATGGTAGCAACTCAGGTTTATAATTGGAATGGTATTAAAAATGAAGTTGGTAGAGATATTCTTCAAAAATTAGGAGATAAGATGAGAGCTCAAGATGAAATGTATTTAATAAATGAGCTTATTAAAATTATTAATTTAGTTAAAAATGATTTTGATATTGTACTTATCCCTGATGCAAGATTTCCTAGAGAAATAGAATGTTTAAAAAGTATCGGTAGAACAGTATCAATTCATATAACTAGAGTTGATTATGAAAGCATTTTAACCACTGAGCAAAATAACCATAAGACAGAGAGATCTCTTGATAATTATCCGTATGATTATAGTATATTAACTTATACGGATAAAGAAATTAAAGAAATAGATATGATAATAGAAGATATTTTAAATTAATAAGAGGCTGCACTAAAGCAACCTCTTATTTTTAATGACCTATAAGTCCACTTTCATTTAATTTATCTATAAACTTTCTACTTATTCTATTTATTGGCCCCTTTAAGAATAATCCTATTAATATAAATATTACTCCATAACTTATAATCATAGTTAAATCTCTTAATAGATTTTCTTTAACCACTCCAGCTACCGCCTCTCTCATAGCTGATATTGAATAAGTAAATGGTAAAAATGGATTTACTTTTTTAAAGAAACTCGGCATTACTTCTACAGGGAAGGTTCCACCTGCGCCTGCAACTTGAATAACTAGTAGTACTACAGCTATAGCCTTTCCAACATTGCCCAATATAGAAACCAAAGTATATACTATTAATATAAATATTATGCTACTTAAAAGACTTATCCCTATAAATAAACCTTTATTTAAGACATAGCACTTTAGTAAATATATATCACCTAAAGTTAATATTAATGCCTGACATATTCCAATAAATCCAAAGGTCAGAAATTTTCCAAAGTACTTTTCGTAAGTCTTAAATTTAATATCTTTCTTAAATCCATGTGGCTCTGTAGTTAATAAAGAAACTAGAATTAATGCTCCTACCCATAAAGCAAGAGTAGAATAAAATGGTGACATAGCTGACCCATAATTAGGTATAGGAAATAATGTCTCCTCTTTAATTTCAACAGGACTTCCTAAAAACTTACTAACAGCCTCCCAATCATTCTTTAATAAAGATAAAAGCTTATCTATATCTTCTTCTTTATTTAAAGCTACTAGTTTTGAGGCAATACTATTTAATCTAGCTTTAATTATTGGCATTTCATTATTTAACTTTTCTATATCACCTTTACTAAGATTTAATGCATTATTTAGTGTATTAAGTAAATTATCTATATCTGGAATTGCTAATGTTGCTTCCTCTAATAACTTAATTGAATTATTAGATATCTTAGTTAACTCATCTATAGCATTATTAATAGCTGGAATATACTTTGAATCATAGTTGTTTAAGATATTTAAAACTATACTTCTATTATTGGCTATTAATGCTTTTATCTCCTGAAGTTTAGTTTTATCTATAGGCTTTACATTATTAACTGCATTACTTATTTGATTTATAATATCTGTAACAGAACTTAATTTAGAACTTGCTAGGGATAAATCATTTAATATTTCTTTTAAATTCTCATTAAATTTTGATAATGGTTCTAAAGATTTTATAATTCTATTAATCTTACTATTTATCTCGTTACTTTTTACACTAATATTATCTAATCCGTTAATAATAGCATTTTTATCAACATTAATATTAATTACCGTATCTATTATTCCTTCTAAGTTATTAAGTTCCCTATTGACTAATTCTAAGTCTGACTTAACAACTGGTGCTACTTCTGCTAATGCTCCCTTCGATTTTTCTAATGCATTTTTAGTATCCACTAATAACTTATCACTTGAAATTAAAGTATCTTTTACTAATGGTAAATTTTCTTTAGTCCTTGAAATTAAATCTTCAATTTTAGAACTGCCAGTATCTAAATCAATAATTACATTTTCTATTTCTGGAACCTTATTATTTAATTCAATAATTCCATTTATAAGTTTTAATATTTTATCTTTTGAACCTTCAATACTTATCCCTGCCTCATTTAGTACCATAAATATTATTCCATCTACAGTTTCGATAATATTAGTATCTACTTGAGATTTAATTGACGTGACACCCTTATCTGTTATTTTAGGTGCAATTGCATTACTTTTTACATTTACCTTATATATCAATGTTGGTCTTTTTATTGACTTTTCCATTATAGACAGTGTTTCACTAGTAAATTCTTCAGGAATTATTATTGTTGCATAGTATTTTCCTTTTTCAACTCCTGAATTACCCTCTTCTTCAGATACAAACTCCCAGCCTAGGTTAGTATTATCTTTAAGCTTTTCTACAAGTTCATCTCCAACATTAATAAATTTATCTTGAAGATTATCCCCCTTATCCTTATTAACTATTGCTACCTTTATTCCTCCAGTACTTCCATAAGGATCCCAACTGGCTCTAATATTAAACCAAGCATACAATGATGGTAAAATCATAAGCCCTAAAATAATAATTATTGCAACATAATTCCTTAAAATGCTATTTAAATCCCTTAGAAATATTTTAAATATATTTTTCATACTCTCCTCCATTTAAGTTTTATCATTAGTAATAACTCTATTTTTTACTTAAACTATTAAAATTATTAACTTTTCTACTTATAATAAGAGAGATTAGCATTTGATAAATAAAAATATCCCTAATTGATAAATTGTTTATATTAATATAATCTGTAAAGTTCCCTTATTGATAATGCATCTATTGAAAATAATAATATTATAAAAAAATACCGTATACACATTTCTGAGTAATACGATATCCAATATTAATAGATTTACTATTTACTTAATTAAATTTTCTAACTTTTAAAATTTATTATAATACTTTTTACATCTTCTAAACTTTCTGGTTTCATTATTTAAGCATTCTAGGAAAAAGCCATTCGAAATTCTCAATGTCATCATATTTAAAATAAAAATTAATTTAAATTTCAACTAAATTCCGTATTAGTCTATATATAGTTTTAATAATCGGATTATTAGGATATTTATCAGATAGCTTTGAAATTATATTAATAATTATATTTGTAATAAATGTATGCTGATTAAACAATATTATTATAGATATTATTGATTGTATTAATCCTATTATAAAGAAAATTATATGCAGGCCAACTATAGTTCTTAGCATTATACATTGTACTATTATCCATATTACTAATGCAAAGCTAAAAATACTACTTATATAACCTTGATACTTTAACTTAAAAAACATCATTATAGCACTAAATATATTTCCTACGCCAATTACAGCAAATAATATTATTCCTGGTATAAGAAAATCACTAAAAGGTGAATTGTTCAGAACATCAGTTGAGATACCCATTGGTGATTGTGGTGATACTATAGCAGCGCTGCCTCCAGCCATTGCACCTAAACCAACAAATAAATGTAAAACTAATAATATCTTATATACTTTTTTCATATAACTTCCCCCAATTAATAAGTAATGAAAAATAATAAATATAGTATTTTAAAACTATTCTATATTTCTATTTATGTATTTGTATAATAGCTTACATTTAATATATAATCACTAATTCACATATAAATGCTATAAATTAAATAAATATAATTCTAAATTTATTTTTTATAACTTTAAGATTTTCTTAATACATAATCTATATATGCCATCTTATCAACTTTTCCGAGAATTCGATTAAAATTAATCATAAACTAGTTTTATAGTCAATTTTTTAACAAAATTCTATATTTTTTATATTTAGAATCTTCATATATTTATTAACCAATGATATAATTAATCTTATAATTATTACTAGAGGTGGAAACTTATGCATTTAAATCAAATAAAAAGAACTAGAGAAAATATAAAAGACGTAATTAATAAGACTCCTTTGCTTTATAGCAATATCTTTTCTTCATTGAATAATTGTTCAGTTTATATGAAATGTGAAAATTTACAAGTCACAGGAGCTTATAAAATAAGAGGTGCATTAAATAAAATAAGATCTTTAAGTGAAGAAGAAAAAAGTAAGGGTGTAGTTTGTTCTTCAGCTGGGAATCATGCCCAAGGTGTGGCTTATGCTGCAAATCTTTTAGGTGTAAACTCTACGATAGTAATGCCTAAAAATACACCTTATTTAAAGGTTCAATCAACTCAAGAGTATGGTGGACAAGTAGTTTTGCATGGTAGTTGTTATGATGACGCTTTCCTAAAAGCAAAGTCTTTAGAAAGAGATAATAACTCTATTTTTATACATCCTTTTAACGATATGGATGTTATTTATGGACAAGGAACAATAGCTTTAGAAATATTTGAAGATTTAGAAAACATTGATATTATTATTTGTCCTATTGGTGGTGGCGGATTAATAAGTGGTGTATCTTTAGCTGCTAAAGAAATTAATCCTAATATTAAAATTATAGGTGTACAAGCCGAAGGTGCTAATGCTATGGAGAAAAGCTTTAAAGAAGGTAAACTTCACTCTCTTGAATCAGTAAATACTATAGCTGATGGTATAGCTGTAAAGTCACCGGGGGAATTAACATATAGCATTATTAGAGAATATGTAGATGAAGTTATTACTGTGTCCGATAAAGAAATTGCTGAAGCTTTCTTAATTTTATGTGAAAAGCATAAATTATTAGCTGAAGCTTCTGGTGCTGCTTCTCTAGCTGCATTAAAAAAATTAGATTTAGAAAGTAAAAAAGTAGTTTCAATAATTAGTGGTGGTAATATTGATATGCTTACTATATCATCTCTAATAAGCGATGGTTTAGTTGAAAGAGGTAGGTTATTCTGTTTCTCAGTAGAACTTCCAGATGTTCCAGGACAGCTTCAAGAAATATCTAGAATTTTATCAGAACTTAATGCCAATGTTGTTCAACTAGAGCATAATCAATTTAAGGCAGTTAATAGACTTAAAAATGTTTTACTTGAAGTAACTGTGGAGACTAATGGTCATCATCATATAGAAATGATTAGAGAAGCCTTAACTAAAAAAGGATTTAAAATTAAACAAATGTACTAATAAGTTATTAAGCTATTTTTTAATGAATAACTAGCAACATAAACTATGAATATTGTTTACTTGAGATACTTATAAAACTAAGGAGCTATCGCGCAAACAGCCTAAATTAAGAATTAAAAATTAATCATTTTTAATTCTTAATTTTTAATTGTGCGACAACTCCTTAAAATTTATCTTCTTTTTTTCATTTTTTTATATGTTTTGGCATTTTGAATTATGTCCATAAAATCATCAGCTATTTCAAATAACACTTTGCTTTTAGCCTTAGATTTTTTAAAGGTTCTTTTCATTTTCCTCATTAATTTATTTCTCATAACTGCACCTCCTAAAGAATATCTTCTATTCTATTTTCCCCCGAGATGCAAAATTTATGATTTTATATTAAACTACTTATAATAGAATTTATAAAATCTTCTTTTTTGGAGTTTAGATACTCACCATAATAGGACTCTATCATGTCTTCATTTATTTCAATCTCAGATAATATAAAACTATTTATATCCATAGAATATCTTTCTTCTATTTCTTCCTTTATAGCTCTATACTCCTCAATTCCTCCAGTTTTCTTATACTTTCTTATTAAAGAATCTAAATAAGTATTATATTTATTTATCTTATATGTTATTTTTTGAAGAAAAACTTTCTTAGTTTTAATATAGTTTTTCTCATAATTAATTTTTGTTTTTAAAAGATTATTTAAAGCATAATTCTTTCCTTGAATCTCTATACCTTCACTTAAGTCAGAAAGAGCATTATTAATTATAAAAATTGCTAACTCTTCTTCACTTCCTAATTTACTTAATAAAGAGTTTCCTCCTACTATTTCAATTGCCTTTCTTAACTGTTTTAACTTTTCTTCTAAAGCTTTATCTCTTATAGTTAACATTATAAATCTCCTTAATTACATAATATCTAATCTGAAATGTATATATAAGTTACAATAAAATCTCTATATTTTATTAAATTAATTCATATTTAAAACATTTCATACTTAAATATTATATATTCTTAGTATAACGCTGTCTATCCTATTATACAGTTTCTATACAATTTACATTTAAACTATAAGTAACATCTTTTCTTTCAACTATTACTTTTATTTTTTCTCTTATATCTTTATCATCCATAACCTTATCTAATAATTCCTTAGTAGGATTAATTGCATAAGGAATTCCTACTGATTGAAACATAGATATATCTCCTGAAGTATCTCCATAAGCATAACTTTTACTTAAGTCTATATTGTATTTTTCTTCAAATTCCTTTATAGCCATAAGTTTACTTTCATGATCCCACATAGGTACAACTTCACCACTATATTTGTTATCTCCATCTAACTTATATATAGTTCCCTTAAAATCATCCATATTATATTTTTTAGACATTTCTCTTACAAGCTCATATGGTGAACCAGAAATTGCAATTACTATATGTCCTTGATCTTGATGCCACTTTATTCTTTCTCTACTAAAGGTATATACTCTATCTCCCTTTTGTTCAATTACTTTCTTTGCAATATAATCAATATGATATTTATCTATTCCTTTAATAGCATCTACATAAATATCTACCATTTTTAAAAGATAAGTGTCATAATCCCCTTGTCTCTTATCCCACTTTAGGTATGAAGGCCTTACATCGTTATACCACTTATTTTCACTAACTAGTTCATATTTTATTATTTTCTTAAAAACCTCAGTGATTAAACCTTCTCTATATATTGTTCCATCTATATCAAAAAATGCTGCTATATTTTTCATAAAATCCCTCCATTTATTTTTTACGATCTGTTAAGTTATATGAACATTGCTCTTCTCAACCAAAGGAAATACAATAGGTTTGCGAAACTAAATAATACCCCCTTAGAAAAGGAGAGAAG
>JAHAIU010000288.1 GCA_018372555.1 Clostridium sp. | reverse complement strand
TAATACATTGCCAGCAATACCCGTTATAACTATAGATAGTTTTATATAAACTATGTGATATGTGAATTATTATCAAGAGTTTGAATATTTATATAAAAAAAGTAGTTTTATATAAACTATGTGATATGTGAATACAGGTAACGGAGAAGGAACAGACATATTAAGTCTTATTGTTATGATAGAAGATGCAGAAACAGAATTAATACAGAAAGAAAAACAATTAATAGCAACAATGAATAAAATAGAACACACTATAGATAACGTTGAAAATAGCTTGGATAGATGCATTCTAAGAGCGAGATATATAGAATGCAAAGCATGGGAACAAATATGTGCAGAACTAAATTACAGCTGGAGACAAATACACAGACTACATAGTAATATACTTAAGAAAATAGCGTAGGAGGATATATGAGAGGATTAAAATTATTAACGAAATACAGACATTTCAAAGGAAAAAATTATATGGTATTAGGAATATCAACACCTATGGTATATAATCTGGCATATGAAATCGTGAGTAAACAAAAACTACAAGTACAATTTACTGAATCAGATAAAAAGATAGATTTATATTGCTTGGATGCTCTAGGGGGTATAAAATACCAACATCCGATGGGACAATGTAACGAAGAATTAGTTATATATACATCTTTATATGGTAATTTTAAAGTATATGCTAGACCGATAGAGATGTTCTTAAGTGAAGTCGATAAAGAAAAATATCCTGATGTGAAACAAAAATATAGATTTGAAGAAATTAATGATTAGGAGAGATAGTATGATATTTACTAAAGGAGAAATAGTAAGACCGATTAATAGAGTATGTAAAAGTGAATTTTATGAATATTGGCACTCAGAATATAAAAAAATGAATAAATTATTAACAAGAGAACAAAGTAAGAAATATATTACAGAAAATATATATCAAGCTTATTTAGAATCTTACATAGTGATAGGATATGTTAATACTAGAAGTGTATGTGTTGAAAATGTAGATACTAAAGATATATGTATATTTGATGAACGAAAATTAACATATGTGGAAAATAAATGTAAAGAGTATAACATTCCTAGTTTTTTAAAATCCGACATAAACAAAATAATAGTGAATGAACGTTATATCGAGGTTATATTAAATGATGGAAATAAAGGTACTGCTTTGTGTCATAAAAAGGATGAATTTATAGAAACTGTAGGTATAAAAATAGCATATTTGAGAGCAAGAGCTAATAGTGCAGGAAATGTGGAGATGTGATATAGGAGACGGTTAGGAGATATAAAAACAGAGATATGAATATACTAAATTTACCAGAATTTGAAGTTTTAGACATAATACAGGATAACCACGATATGACGGTAATAGTAAGACCAGTTAAAGAGCCTGTGGCTTGCACAGAGTGTGGTGGAGTTGAATATTATAAGCATGGCAAATTTTGTCTTTAAAGATGTCATAAAATGACACTGAGATATATGTTATTATAATAGTGTAAATAAAATTTCTTTTAACAACTATTTTACCTAGATTGGCTGGATTGGTAACCCAGTTAATCGCGTACAACTTTTTGTTTATGAAATGAAAAATATTGCTACATGATTTTCCTAAAGGGGCTAGCGCTCCTCCGATAATTAATTAAGTGAATTTTAAATGTGTATTTGACATCTTAGTTATTAACTGATGTGGCCGAGGGTGAAACCTCGGTAATGTGCAAGTAATGGAAATCGCCCCCAACGATGTAGGTTCGAATACTACGACTTGCTAAGACTTCAACTAATATTACACAGTTAATTATTATGGATAATTTTTCTTAAATTACTAACTGTCCCCTAACTTATTTTTTTAGTTACATTAAAACCAGACTGAAGAGCCCTAACTAGGGTTCTTTTTGTTTTGTAGAAAAGGAAGGATCTAAATGAGTAGAAAGATTTTTCAACGTAAAGAGTATTCGATATATAAATGCAGTGATGGTTATGTTGTACACAATACAAATAAAATATTCGCAACAGGTCACACACATGTTTCAAATTTTTACAAAGCTAAAATATTGGTTATTATGGCTATAAAAAGAGAGATTGACGATAAGTTAAATGAAAGGGACATAGAAAGTCTTATGAGATTAACTAATGATAATACGTATAGAAATAAGCTAAGAAATTTACTAGAGAGGACAGGAAGATAATAATGGAATTGATTATTAGAATATATATATCAACTATTATAATTGCTGTAATAGCATTTATCTTAAATTACACAAGATTAGATAGATATTACAGAAAACAAGGTATGCGAGCAGTGTTTAATATAGATAGTGCAATTTGTTTATCTATGTGTTTTATACCGATAATTAATATTAAATTTGCGATGCTATACTGGAATGGAGCATTTTTTACAGATGAAGAAATGAAAGAATCCTTACAAGACGAAAATGATGAATAAAAATTAATATAAATAAATTAGAAAATAACGAGGTGGTGATAAATGTCCAGAGCAAGAAGTCCAAATAGGGATAAAGCATTTGAAATATATAAACAACATAACGGAGAAATCTTGCTAAAAGATATCGCCACGCAACTTGGTGTAAAAGATACTCAAATTAGAAAATGGAAATCTCAAGATAAATGGGAAGAAAATTTAAAAGGAACGTTACCAAAAAACAAAAGGAACGTTACCAATGAAATAGACACAAAAAAAACTACAAAAGCTAGTAAACAAGCTAATTGTGATGATTTAAATAAATTAAATAAAGAAAGTTCCAAAGCAAACTCAACTCTATTAGGTGGAGCACCAATAGGGAATAAAAATGCTGTTGGAAATATAGGTGGTGGAGCACCAATAGGGAATAAAAATGCAGAAACTCATGGATTTTTTTCAAAATATCTACCAAAAGATACTTTAGAAATAATAGAAGAAATAAAAGAGAAAAATCCATTAGATATTTTATTAGAACAAATAACTATTCAATATGCAGCTATAATAAGAGCTCAAAAAATTATGTATGTAAAAGATAAAAACGAAATGATTAAAGAAATTAAAAAGCATAAAGATACAGAATTTGGAGAGGAAATAGAATATGAGTTTCAATTTGCATGGGACAGACAAGCAACTTTTTTAAATGCTCAATCTAGAGCCATGGGAGAACTTAGGAGTCTTATAAAACAAGCAAATGCTATGATTAATGAAAACCCAGAATTAGCTTCAGAAGAACAAAAACTAAGAGTAGATAAATTAAGAGCTGAAATAGGTAGACTTAGCAGTGATGATTTAGATGATGAATTACATATAATTGTTGATTATGGTGATTGATATGAATATAGTAATTGGATTTAATAAAAGTTTTAAAGAAGCTAATAAAACTAGAAAAAGATATAGAGCTATGAAAGGTTCTGC
>JAHAIU010000287.1 GCA_018372555.1 Clostridium sp. | reverse complement strand
GATCTGGAAATAACGGCAGCGGGGACAATGGAAGCGGAAACAATGGAAACGGAAGTGGAACAGGAACACCAAGTGACTCAAATAAAACGCCTAATAATGGTGGTAAATTGCCAGCTACAGGAGTGGAGAATGGACATTGGGGAGCACTTGCTGTTATATGTGTAATGGCAGGATTAGGACTTATGTACAGTAAACGTAAAAAAACTATATCTTAAAGTAAATTGAGTTTTATTAATGATAGCAATGGGATAAATATTTAGGGAGATGATTATTTCATCTCCCTTATTTAATATGGGTTTTTGTGTTAAATATTTCTAATAATAGTTAAATATTCTTTACATGATTTTACATAGTTGTGATATATGAGAAAAATTATCTATGATAGAATCCATATTAGATGGCTTATGAAAATTACATAATGCTATATTAAGGGAGGATATTATGGCTAAAAGAAAGTTATATAGAAGCAAATTATTTACTTTAGGACTAACGGCTTTAATTTGTACAACACCACTGGAGACTATGGCAGTAAGCTCAAGAACGTTATTGGCAGCAAGTAATACTGAAAATAATGTTAAGCTAAATAAGGTGGAAAATCCAGAATTGGTTATTACTGAAATACTACCAGATTCTAAGAATGTTAATGGAGCAGATGCTTATGAGTTTATTGAAGTTTATAATAACT
Source organism: Clostridium sp. (assembly GCA_018372555.1). GTDB lineage: Bacteria > Bacillota > Clostridia > Clostridiales > Clostridiaceae > Clostridium. Next base: position 2,719 of record JAHAIU010000287.1, on the reverse strand, counting down.
CAAACAGAGAAGTAAGCTTAAAGGATTATAAATTATATTACAATTATCCAGATAAGGGCTATGCTAGTGATGTATTATGGGTAGATATTAATGATGATGTTAAAATTAAAAGTGGAGAGACTGTTGTTTTTTGGATTAAGAATGGAAGCAACAATGATTTAACTATTGATGATTTTAATAAGAATTTTAAAACTAATTTAAAGTTAAATGAGAATTTATTTGAATTATATAATGGTGGTATGGCTAATAGTGGGGCAAGAGCTTTAAGACTTACTACTAGTATTTATGAAGAGTTAGACTTCGTAGCTTATAATATGGATGGTGGAAAAGATACATCAGCAGATAAGTCTATTAAGTATAAGTATGATGAAAATACTCAGAAAAGTGTTATGACAACTAATAAAGGAACTCCAGATCCAGGAGTTGTTAGTGATAGTGATAAGCCAGTACAAGTTATTCCTTCTGTTCCAGTAAACTTACCTGTAGCAGAAAATATAACAGCTGATAATTTTACAGCTGAAGAGGAAGTAGTTTTTAAGGTAAAGGCAAAGTCAGATGAAACTAATATTAAGACTGTTAGGTTAAGTTATAAAAGCAATAAAATGAGTGATTATGAAACATATAATTTAACTAAAACAGATGGAGAAATATTCTCAAAGTCAATTTCTAAGTATGATTTAATAGGAAAAGCTTATTTTGATTATTATTTTGAAGTTAGTGATGGCTTTAATACTGTAAAAACTGATGTTAAGAGAATAACTAATAATGAAATAGATACTTCAAATATTAGATTTAACATAAGTGAAAATCAGTATTTATTTGGAATAGATAACTTAATTACAACAGGTGATAAGTTACTTATTGATGGAGAAGATAAGACTTCTGAAGCAGTTCCATCTATAGAAAATAAGGCTAAGATAGTTTTTGATATTAAAGAAACAGATACATTCTTTAAAAATGCAGTTGCAATTGGAGATACTGTTCTTGGAATATTTAATGAAGGAACTTACGATAAGTGGGATACAGTAGCTTATGATGTAGATCCAACTTATTTCACTAAGGGGGAAAGTATTAAAATTGATATTCATGCAGGTAATAAGGCAAATGCTTTAGAACATAACTGGGAAAATAATGATGACTTTGTTGTTAAGAATATTAGATTAGTGCTACCAGATGGAAGTATATTACGCCCATCAGGATATGATAATCCAGAACAAGTTATTAATATGGGAGATTCAGCAGGGAAGATTGAAATATTAAATGCAATATTTACTCCAAGTGATGATTCTTTTAATGCTTTAAGATATAACTTAGATACAAGGAAGATTTCTGATGGAACTCATACATTAACTGGTAACTTAACATCTTCCAATGAAAGTGAAGCTGTTAAATTTATAGTAGATAATACTGCACCTGAAATTACTACTAATATTAAGGATGGAGAAATATATAAGGGTACTAATTCAATTACAGTAGATGCTACTGACAAGCTTTCTGGTGTTAAGAATATTATTACAAAGCTAGATGGGAAAGTTATTGAACTACCTTATACTTTTAGAGCACTTGAGTTAACTCCTGGAGAGCACACTTTAGAAATATATGCAGTTGATAATTGTAATAATGAATATACTAAGATTGTTAAATTTAATATTCCTGAAGAAAATGCAAAACTAGGTTTAGAAATTAAACCAGGAGCTGGAGCAATATTAGATAGTGATCCTGTATTTCAAGTAAAGGCTACAGATAGTACTAATGATAATATGACAGTTTCCTTTAAAAGAGGTGAGAGATATGTTTTAGGAGATTATAATATTTCTAAAACAGAAGGGGTTAGCCAAACTTCAGGAAGTAATGGACAAGTATTTGATGAGAACTCTAGTAATGGATTCCCTTATGAAGAATTTGATATTGCTTTAAGTGATAAAGTAAATGAGAATGCTACAATTCAAGTAGATTGGAAGGGAAAATCAAATAATTTAAAAACTAAAATGTATGTTTATAATTATGTGACAAACTCCTATGATTTAGTTACAACAAAGATGGAGCAAAATGGGGAAGAGGTAGAGCCAACAAATTCTCCTAATGTAATTGGAGCTGAAATAATTGGATCTGAAATAGAAGGAAATAATGAAATTAAATTAACAGGTTCTGTTTTACTAAAGAATTATTTAAAAGATAATAAGGTAAAAGTAATGGTGCAAAATGGAGAAGGATATACTCCAGTACAATATGAGGCAGGAACACCAGCATTTCCTTCTGAAAATACCACTATTACTACAAGTAATGAAAATGATGTAGATAGAAATACTTATGATTTTAGTTTTGCACTTGAAAGTGATACACAATATTATAATGAGGATACTCCAGACAACCTAGATATAGTTGGAAAGTATGAGCATCAATTAAATATACATGATTGGCTACTTGCAAATCGTTCAAGAATGAATATACAATATCTATTCCATGATGGGGATATTATTGATGATGTAGATATGATTTCTCAATGGGAAAATGCTGACGCAGCTTATAAGAAGTTAGATGATGCAGGATTACCTTATGGTGTTTTAGCTGGTAATCATGATGTTGGTCACTTAACAGGAGATTATACAAACTATAGTACTTACTTTGGAGAAGATAGATTTAAGAATAATCCATGGTATGGTGAAAGTTATAAGAATAATAGAGCTCACTACGATTTAATAACTGTAGGCGGAATTGA